>NZ_JBEXHY010000126.1:0-14179 GCF_040608295.1 Micromonospora sp. NPDC005197
CGCGGCCGTCGCGGCGCTGACGACCCTGGCGGCGGTACCCCGGCTGCTGCCCGGCCGGGACCGACGGGCCGACGCGACGCGCGCGGGCCGGGCCACGACGGCGCTGGTGGTGCTCGGCGCGGCGGCGACGTTGGCGGCGGGCGCGGCCAACGCGCTGGGCACCTTCCTGGTGGACTCGGCCGCCGCCCGGGGTCTCTCGCCGGGCCTCGCCGGCCTCACCCTGACCCTGGGCAGCGCGGTCTGCGTGGCCGCCCGGGTGGGCGCCGGCGGACTGGCCGACCGCCGGGCCAGCGGTCACGTCGCGCTCATCGCCGCGATGCTGGTGGTCGGGGCGACCGGGCTCGGTCTGCTCGCGGTGGCCGGCCCGGTGCCGTTGGTGGCCGGCGTGGTGCTCGGCTTCGGCCTGGGCTGGGCGTGGCCCGGCCTCATGAACTTCGCGGTGGTCCGGCTGCACCCGCAGGCCCCGGCCGCCGCCACTTCGATCACGCAGACCGGGGTGTACGCGGGCGGCTGCCTCGGCCCGTTGAGCCTCGGCCCGCTCGCCGCCCACTTCGGCTACCCGGCCATGTGGGCCACGGCGGCGGTGGCGATGCTGCTCGCCGCCGCCCTCATGCTGGCGGGCAGCCGCCTCCTGACCGCAGCCCGCCCCAACCCCGCGTGATCATGAAGTTATTGCCCGATCAGACGGCGTGTCGGGGCAATAACTTCATGATCAACCGAGTGACGGCCGGGGGTGGGGGTGGGGGTGGGGGGTTAGCTGGTGCGGTCGGCGATGTAGTCGCAGAGCGATTCCAGCGCCTGGCGTGACGCGCTCGCGGGGAGCGGGGCCAGGCGCGCGCGGGCGTCCTCGGCGTAGCTGCGCACGGTCTCCCGGGCGCGCTTGAGCGCCGGGCTCTCCCGGAGCAGCCCCAGGGCCTCGGCGTGCAGCGCGTCGTCGGTCAACGGGCCGGTCGCCAGGATCTCCCGTAGCCGCACCGACGCGGCGTCGGAGTCGTCGGCCGCACGGGCGTAGAGCACCGGCAGCGTCGGGACACCCTCGCGCAGGTCCGTACCGGGCGTCTTGCCCGACTGCACCGACTCGGAAGCGATGTCCAGCAGGTCGTCGGTGAGCTGGAACGCGACGCCGATCGTCTCGCCGTAGCCGGCGAGGGCCTCGACCTGCTCGGCCGGGGCGCCGCCGAACATGCCGCCGAACCGGACCGACGTGGCGATCAGCGATCCGGTCTTCTCGGCGATCACGCTCAGGTAGTGCGCGACCGGGTCCTCCCCGGCGCGCGGACCCACCGTCTCCGCGATCTGACCGTGCACCAGGCGGGCGAAGGTACGCGCCTGCAACCTGACGGCCTCGGGGCCCAGATCGGCCGCGATGTCCGCGGCGCGGGCGAAGAGGTAGTCGCCGACCAGGATGGCGACCGAGTTGGTCCAACGCGAGTTGGCGCTCGGTGCGCCCCGCCGCACGGCGGCCTCGTCCATCACGTCGTCGTGGTAGAGGGTGGCCAGGTGGGTGAGCTCCATCACCACGGCCGCCGGGACCACCTGCGCGCCCGACGGATCGCCGAACTGAGCGCCGAGCGCCACCAGCAGCGGCCGGAACCGCTTTCCGCCGGCCTCCAGGAGGTGCCGGGCCGCCTCGGTGACGAACGGGTCGGCGCTGGCCACACTGGCCCGCAGCTCGACCTCGACCGCGTCCAGCAGCCCCAGCACGGACGCCTCGACGCGGGGATCGGCAAGATGGAGGCCGAGCGCGCCGAACTGACTCGTGCTCGCCCGACCCCGGCGACCGCCGGAACCGGTGGCACCTGAACGCTCGCCAGCCGGAATCACCACACCATCAACCATGCCACACCCGTTCGACCTGCTCCGGGTCGGGGATACGCAGCGGGGGCCGGCACGCTGTCGCGCGCCGGCCCCCGGTGTCCGAGGTACGTCTCACCGCACGAATTCTGCGGCTCCGGTAGCCAGGTCGAGCAGTGGACCAGGGGCGACACCCAGCGCCAGGGTGGCCAGCACGCCGACCATCAGCGCGGCGGACGTGAGGCCGCCCGGCACGGTGACCGTCGGCGTGGACTCGCCCGGCTCGGACAGCCACATCATCACCACGACCCGCAGGTACGGGAACGCCAGCACCATGCTGGTCAGCACGCCGGCCACCACCAGCCACACGTGCCCGCTCTCCCACGCCGGCCCGAAGACCGCGAACTTGCTGGTGAAGCCGCTGGTCAGCGGGATACCGGCGAACGCCAGCAGGATGAACGTGAACAGCCCGGCGTAGAACGGCGAGCGCTGCCCCAGCCCGGCCCAGCGGGACAGGTGGGTGGCCTCCCCGTCGGCGTCACGCACCAGGGTCACCACCGCGAACGCGGCCAGCACCGAGAAGCCGTACGCGACCAGGTAAAACATCGTGCCGGTGAGACCGACCTTGGAGGGCGCCAGCACACCGACCAGCAGGTAGCCGGCGTTGGCGATCGAGGAGTACGCGAGCAGCCGCTTGATGTCGGTCTGGGTGACCGCGAGCACCGCGCCGACCAGCATGGTCAGCACCGCCACCGCACCGAGCACCGGCGTGAAGTCCCAACCCCCGCCCTCGAACGCGACGTGGAAGACGCGCAGCAGCGCGCCGAACGCCGCGACCTTGGTGCAGGCGGCCATGAAGCCGGTGACCGGGGTCGGCGCACCCTGGTAGACGTCCGGCGTCCACACGTGGAACGGGGCCGCCGCGGCCTTGAAGAGCAGACCGATGGCGAGCAGCGCCATGCCGGCGAAGAGCAGCACCGGGCTGGACGGCGACTCGCTCACCGCCGCGTTGACGGTGGCAAAGTCGACCCCGGCCGACCGGCCGGGAACACCGGCGGTGAAGCCGTAGATCAGGGCCACCCCGAACAGGAAGAACGCCGAGGCGTACGCGCCGAGCAGGAAGTACTTCATCGCCGCCTCCTGGCTCAGCAGACGCCGGCGGCGGGCCAGCGCGCAGAGCAGGTAGAGCGGCAGGGAGAAGACCTCCAGCGCGATGAACATGGTCAGCAGGTCGTTCGCCGCCACGAAGATCAGCATGCCGCCGATCGCGAACGTGACGAGCGGGTACACCTCGGTGAGCCCGTTGCGCCCCTCGGCCTGCTTGCGGTCGTCGGCCGACTCGGCGGTCACCGCGGCCTGGGCGACGAACGCGCCGCCCCGCTCGACGGAACGGTCACCGATCAGCAGCAGCGCCATCGCGGCCAGCACCAGGATGGCGCCCTGGAGGAAGAGCGTCGGCCCGTCCACCGCGATCGACTGACCGGCCGTGACGAGCCGGTCGTCGGCGTTGAGGACCACCATGGTCAGCGCGGCGAGGACGGCCAGCAGCGCCAACGTCAGCTGCACCACGTGCCGCGAGCGGCGCGGCACGAACGCCTCGACCAGCACACCGAGCAACGCGGTGCCCAGCATGATCATGATCGGGGCGAGTGCCGCGTAGTCGAGCGACGGCAATTTCAACTCGGTCACTTTGCCGCCTCCTGGACGGTGCCGCCCACGGTCGGGGCCGGGTCGGTTCTGCCGATGTCGTCCATGGTCGCCTGGACGGCCGGGTTGATCACATCGGTGACCGGCTTGGGATAGAAGCCGAGCAGGACGATCAGCGCGACCAGCGGGGCGACCACGACCTTCTCGCGCAGGTTGAGGTCCCGGCGCATCCCGTCGACCTCGGTCAGCGCCGGATTGAGCGTGCCCTGCGTGGTGCGCTGCACCATCCACAGCACGTACGCCGCCGCCAGGATGATGCCGACCGTGGCGATGACCGCCACCGGCTTGTTCACCGTGAACGTGCCGATCAGCACCAGGAACTCGGAGATGAACGGCGCGGTGCCGGGCAGCGCGAGCGAGGCGAGACCGGCGAAGAACAGCACACCGGCGAGCACCGGGACCAGCTTGCCGGCGCCGCCGAAGTCACTGATCAACGACGAGCCACGCCGGGAGATCAGCATGCCGACCACCAGGAACAGCAGGCCGGTGGCCAGACCGTGGTTGAGCATGTAGAGCACCGCGCCCGTACCGGCCTGCGTGGTGAAGGCGAAGATACCCACCCCGATGAACCCGAAGTGCGCGATCGACGTGTACGACACGAGCCGCTTGAGGTCGTTCTGGCCGACCGCCAGCAGCGCCGCGTAGATGATGCCGATCACGCCCAGCGCCAGCGCCCACGGCGCGAACCACTTCGACGCCTCCGGGAACAGCGGCAGGCAGTAGCGCAGGATCCCGAACGTGCCGACCTTGTCCAGCACACCGACCAGCAGCGCGGCGGCGCCCGCCGGGGCGGCGCCACCGGCGTCCGGCAGCCAGGTGTGGAACGGGAAGAACGGGGCCTTGATGGCGAACGCGAGGAAGAAGCCGAGGAACAGCCACCGCTCGGTGCCGGTGCTGATGTCCACCTGCGACAGCGCCTGCCAGTCGAAGGTCTTCCCGCCGACCACCCAGAGGCCGATCACCGCGGCCAGCATGAACAGACCGCCGACCAGCGAGTAGAGGAAGAACTTCACCGCCGCGTACTGCCGCTGGTGGCCGCCGTAGCTGCCGATCAGGAAGTACATCGGCACCAGCATGACCTCGAAGAACACGTAGAACAGGAAGACGTCGGCGGCGGCGAAGACGCCGATCATCGTGCTCTCGAGGATCAGCAGCAGCGCGAAGTAGACCGGGATGGACCGCTTGGAGGACTCCGCGTCGTGCCAGGAGGCCAGGATCACCAGCGGCACCAGCACCGCGATCAGCATGAGCATCACCAGCGCGATGCCGTCGGCGGCGAAGGTGAAGCGGACGCCCCAGTTCGGGATCCAGGAGTACGACTCCCGGAACTGGAACCGGTCACCGCCCGCGTTGAAGCTGACCCACATCACCACCGAGAGCACCAGCACCAGCAGCGACCAGACGAACGCCACCTGCTTGGCCAGCTCCGGCCGGTGGCGCGGCAGGAAGGCCACCACCAGGGCGCCCACCAGCGGCGCCACGGTGAGCACCGAGAGGAACGGGAAGTTGGACATTATGCGGCCTTACCTCCGTCGTGGATGCGTGGTCCGCCGGCGGGGGCGGGCGTATTCAGGTCGATCACGCCAACCACCCCGCCTGCACCGCCAGGAACGCCGCCATCACCAGCAGCGCACCGGCCAGGATCGAGGTGGCGTACGAGCGGACGAAACCGGTCTGCAGCCGCCGGAGCCGGCCCGAACCGCCGCCGACGCCGGCGGCGAGACCGTTGACCAACCCGTCGATGCCCCGGTTGTCGAGGAAGACCAGCGCCCGGGTGAGGAAGATGCCCGGCTTCTCGAAGACCGCCTCGTTGACCGCGTCGGTGTAGAGGTTGCGCCGGGCGGCGGTGACCAGCACCCCGGCCGGCTGCGGCGCGGTGGCCGTACCGGCCCGGAACAGGAACCAGGCCAGCCCGGCGCCGAGCACCGTCACCAGCAGCGAGAGCGCGGTGATCACGCCGTGCGCGAGGACCGCCTCGTGCTCCGCGTGCTCGCCGCCCAGCCCGGCGGTCGCCGTCAGCCAGTCCGGAACGGACGTGGAGAGCAGGAAACCGGCGCCGACCGAGCCGACCGCCAGCAGGATCAGCGGGATGGTCATCAGCCTCGGCGACTCGTGCGGGTGCTCGATGTCCTCGGTCCACCGCTTCGGGCCGTGGAAGGTGAGCACGAACAGCCGGGTCATGTAGAACGCGGTCAGTCCGGCGCCGAGCAGCGCCGCACCGCCGAAGAGCCAGGCGGTCCAGTCCTCCCGCTCGAAGGCGGCCACGATGATCGGCTCCTTCGAGAAGAAGCCGGAGAACGGGAACATGCCGATGATGGCCAGCCAGCCCATCATGAACGTCAGCCAGGTGACCTTCATGTACGTCGACAGCCCACCGAAGCGGCGGATGTCCACCTGGTCCTTCATCCCGTGCATGACCGAGCCGGCGCCCAGGAACATGTTGGCTTTGAAGAAGCCGTGCGCCAGCAGGTGCACGATGGCCAGCGCGTACGCGCCACCGCCGAGGCCGACGCCGAGGAACATGTAGCCGATCTGGCTGACCGTCGACCAGGCCAGCACCCGCTTGATGTCGTCCTTCGCCGCGCCGATGACGCAACCCATCAGCAGGGTGAGCGCGCCGACGCTGACCACCACGAGCTGGAGCGTCGAGTTGGCGGAGAAGATCGGGTTGGACCGGGCGATCAGGTAGACACCGGCGGTGACCATGGTGGCGGCGTGGATGAGCGCCGACACCGGGGTGGGGCCCTCCATCGCGTCCGGCAGCCACGCCTGCAGCGGGAACTGGCCGGACTTGCCGGCCGCACCGAGCAGCAGCAGCAGGCCGAGCACCAACACGGTGGTGCCGGTCAACGCGCCGACACCGTTGAACACCTCGTCGTACTGGGTGGTGCCCAGGGTCGCGAACATGATGAAGATGCCGATGGCGAGGCCGGTGTCGCCGACCCGGTTCATCAGGAACGCCTTCTTGCCGGCCGTGGCGGCGCTCGGCCGCCCGTACCAGAAGGAGATCAGCAGGTACGACGCCAGACCGACGCCCTCCCAGCCGAAGTACAACATCACGTAGTTGTTGCCGAGCACCAGCAGCAGCATGGCCGCGACGAACAGGTTGAAGTACGCGAAGAACCGGCGGCGACCAGCGTCGTGCGCCATGTACTCGACGGCGTACAGGTGGATCAGGAACCCGACGCCGGTGATCAGCAGGACGAAGACCGCGGCCAGCGGGTCGAACAGCAGGCCGAAGTCGACCCGCAGGTCACCGACCGCGATGAAGTCCCAGAGGCTCAGCTCGGCCGACTTGTTCTCCAGGCCGCGCAGCTGGAAGAAGGACGCCAGCCCGAGCACGAACGCGGCGCCGATGGCCGCGACGCCCAACCAGTGCCCCCAGCGGTCGGCCCGCCGGCCGAGCAGCAGCAGGATGGCCGCGCTGACCAGCGGGATCGCCACCAGCAGCCAGACGCTGCCGAGCAAGCCCGTGGCCTCTGCGTACTGCACAGTCTCTTCCACTCGCTTGCCCCTTAGTACTTGAGCAGGTTGGCGTCGTCGACACTCGCCGAGCGCCGGGTCCGGAAGATGGACATGATGATCGCGAGGCCGACGACGACCTCGGCCGCGGCCACCACCATCACGAAGAACGCCATGATCTGGCCGTTGAGGTCACCGTTGATCCGGCTGAAGGTGACCAGCGTCAGGTTGGCCGCGTTGAGCATCAGCTCGACACACATGAACAGCACGATCGCGTTGCGCCGGATGAGCACCCCGGACGCGCCGATGGTGAACAGCACCGCCGCCAGCACGAGGTAATGATTGGGCGTCACTGGTCGGTCCCCTTCAGCGTGGTCTCCTGCGCGGTCAGCTCGCGGACCGGCAGGATGTCCGGCGTGCTCCGCTCGGTGAGCCGCCCGTCCGGCAGCCGCGCCGGGGTGGCCACCGAGGAGGAGGTGGCGAAGACGCCGGGGCCCGGCTTGGGGCCGGGGTAGTTGCCCGGCGCGAAGCGCGCCCGCATCGTCGACGGCTGGTCGACCTTGTCCTGCTTACGCCGCTCGACGTGCGCGAGCACCATGGCGCCGACCGCCGCAGTGATCAGCAGCGCCGAGGTCAGCTCGAACGCGAAGACGTACTTGGTGAACAGCAGCCGGGCGATGCCCTGCACGTTGCCTTCGGCGTTGGCCTGGTCCAGGCCGACCGCCGTGGTCTTGTCCATGGCGTTGTAGACGGCGGTGCCGACCAGACCGGCGAAGCCGAGCCCCAGCAGGATCGCGGCGACGCGCTGACCGCGCAGCGTCTCGATCAACGAGTCGGAGGCGTCCCTGCCCACCAGCATCAGCACGAACAGGAAGAGCATCATGATCGCGCCGGTGTAGACGATGATCTGCACCATGCCGATGAACGGCCCGGCCTGGAGTACGTAGAACACGCCCAGGCAGAGCATCGTGAGCACCAGCCAGAGCGCCGAGTGCACCGCGTTGCGGGCCGCCACCATCCCGATCGCGCCGATGAGCGCGAGCGGCGCGAGGATCCAGAAGGTGACCTCCTCGCCGCCGGACACCCCGCCCGCCGCGGCCAGCACCGTAGACGTGGTCATGCTCCCTCTCCCTTGCCGGCCGCCGCGCGCTGGGCGGCCTGCTCGGCGCCCGGGAACGTCACGCCGGGGTGCTCCTCGACCTGGTAGCGGCCGGGGCTCATGGGGGACGTCTCGGCACCGGCGGACGTGCCCGGGTTGTCCAGCGCGCCGACGTAGTAGTCCTTCTCGCTGTCACCCAGGCGCATCGGGTGCGGCGGCTGCTCCATGCCCTCGAGCAGCGGAGCGAGCAGCTGCTCCTTCGTGAAGATCAGGTCCTGCCGGTTGTCCCGGGCCAGCTCGTACTCGTTGCTCATGGTGAGCGAACGGGTCGGGCAGGCCTCGATGCAGAGCCCGCAGAAGATGCACCGCGCGTAGTTGATCTGGTAGGTGCTGGCGTACCGCTCACCGGGCGAGAAGCGCTGCTCGTCGGTGTTGTCGCCGCCCTCGACGTAGATCGCGTCCGCCGGGCAGGCCCAGGCGCACAGCTCGCAGCCGATGCACTTCTCCAGGCCGTCCGGATGCCGGTTGAGGATGTGCCGCCCGTGGTAGCGCGGCGCCGACACCGGCGGCTTGAACGGATAGTCGGTCGTGACGACCTTCCTGAACATGTGCGAGAAGGTGACACCGAATCCCTTGAACGTTCCGGTGATCGCGCCCACGTCACACCTCCCTGGAGTCCGAGCCGGCGACGATGTTGGCCGGCTCCCGCTCGGCGACCACGCGCGTGATACGCGGGCTCGGTGGTACCTGTAGATCCATCGGTGGCAGCGGGAAGCTCCCGTACGGCCGGCTGTCCACCTGCTCCTGCGCGGTCGGCTTGGGCTGCGGGCGACGATTCGGCCAGAACAGGGTGGCGAGCAACAGCACGCCGGCCGGGATGCCGACCGCGATCAGCTTGCCGCGCGAGTCCCAGTCCTCGATGGAGCGCAGGCCCGACAGGACCAGGATCCAGACCAGGTTGATCGGCAGCAGCACCTTCCAGCCGAAGCGCATGAACTGGTCGTAGCGCAGCCGGGGCAGCGTGCCACGCAGCCACACGAAGACGAAGACCAGCGCGATCACCTTGCCGAAGAACCAGAGCATCGGCCACCAACCGGAGTTGGCGCCCTCCCAGAGCGTGATCGGCCACGGCGCCCGCCAGCCGCCGAGGAACAGCGTGGTGGTGACCGCGGACATGGTCACCATCGCGACGTACTCGCTGAGCATGAAGAGCGCGAACTTCAGCGAGCTGTACTCCGTCATGAAGCCGGCGACCAGCTCGGACTCGGCCTCGGGCAGGTCGAACGGCGCCCGGTTGGTCTCGCCGACGGTGGCGATGAAGAAGATGACGAAGCTGGGCAGCAGCAGGATCGCGTACCAGCCCGGGGCCGGGATCTCGGTGCCGAAGAGGGTCAGCCGGGTGGCGTCGCCCTGCGCGGCGACGATCCCGCTGGTGCTCATCGTGCCGGCGGTCATGAAGACGGCCACGATGGAGAGCCCCATGGCGACCTCGTAGGAGATCATCTGGGCGCTCGACCGCAGACCGCCGAGCAGCGGGTACGTCGAGCCGGAGGCCCACCCGCCCAGCACGATGCCGTAGACGCCCATCGAGGAGCAGGCCAGCAGCAGCAGCACCGCCACCGGCACGTCGGTGACCTGCAACGGCGTGTGGTGCCCGGCGATGCTCACCATCGGGCCGAACGGCACCACCGACAGCGCGGTGACCGCGCAGATCACCGAGATCGTCGGGGCGAAGAAGTAGACGACCTTGTCGGCCGCCTTCGGCAGGATGTCCTCCTTGAAGGCCATCTTGAGGCCGTCGGCGAGGGTCTGCAGCAGGCCGAACGGGCCGACCTGGTTGGGGCCGGGCCGCACCTGCATGTAGCCCACCACGCGCCGCTCGAACCAGACACCGAGCAGGGTGGCCAGCAGACCGAAGGCGAACGCGAAGACGATCTTGCCAAGGACCAGCCACCACGGATCCCGACCGAAGTCGGCCAGCGTCGGGTCCTGGGCCAGGAGTGACGGAGTCACTGTGCCCACCTTTCGTTCGCGACTGCGGGGCTCACTCGCTGCGCTCGTTCACTCCTCGCACTCACGGGTTACCACCAGTGTTGAGGAGCGGACCCGGAAGACCGGCCTCGTCCGCTGCGACCCGCCCGGCCGGAACGGTCGCGCTCGGTGCGGGAACGGAGATCCGGACGACCGCGCCGGACGTCGCCCCGAGGCTGCGCCGCACGGTCGAACCGGGTGAGTTGGTCGGCAGCCAGACGACGCCGTCCGGCATCTCGGTCAGCTCCGCCGGCAGGGTCAGCGCCCCGCGGTCGGTGCCCACCGTGACCGCGTCCCCGTCGGCCACACCGAGTGCCTCGGCGGTGCCCTTGCCCAGCCGGACGACCGGCGGGCGGGCGGTGCCGGCGAGGTGCTCGTCGCCGTCGGTCAGGGTGCCGAGGTCGACCAGCTGGTGCCAGGTCGCCAGCACGGCCTCCCCGGCACGCGGGTGCGGCACCGTCCCCGGCGACACCGACGGCGCGGACGGCCGGGACGTGCGCGTGGCCGGCAGCGAGCCCAGCTCCCGACGCACACTCGGCACGTCGGCGGTGCCGAGCCGCACGTCGAGCAGGGCGGCCAGCGCGTCGAGCACCCGGCCGTCGGTCATCGCGGCGGTGTTCAGCACCGCCTCGAACGGACGCAGGCGACCCTCCCAGTCCAGGAAGCTGCCAGCCTTCTCGACCACCGGGGCCACCGGCAGCACCACGTCGGCCCGCCGGGTCACCGCGCTCGCGCGCAGTTCCAGGCTGACCAGGAACGGCACCGCGTCCAGAGCGGTCTCGGCCAGCCGCGGGTCGGCCAGGTCGGCCGGGTCGACACCGCCGACCACCAGCGCACCGAGCTGCCCGTTGGCGGCCGCCGCCAGGATGCCGTCGGTGTCCCGACCGGCCTGGCTCGGGATCACCCCGGCCGGGATGTCCCACGCCTCGCCCAGCTCGGCCCGCGCGGCCGGCTCGGTGACCAGCCGGCCACCGGGGAGCAGGTTGGGCAGGCAGCCGGCGTCGACCGCGCCGCGGTCACCCGCACGCCGCGGCACCCAGGCCAGCTTCGCGCCGGTACGGCGAGCCACGTCCGCCGCGGCGGAGAGCCCACCCGGCACGCTGGCCAGCCGCTCACCGACGATGAGGATCGCGCCCGGGGCGCTGAGCGCCTCGGTGACCGTGGCGTGCTCGGCGAGCACGCTGGCCTCCTCGCCCGGCACGACCCGGGCCAGCTTGGCACCGAGCTTCTCCAGGCCGCGGGTGGCGAACGGCGCCAGCGCGTACACCGTCAGGGTCTTCTTGAGGTACGCCTTGCGCAGCCGCAGGAAGAGGATCGGGCACTCCTCCTCCGGCTCCAGGCCGACCAGCACCACCGCCGGCGCGTTCTCCACGTCGGTGTAGGTGACGTCGGTGACCCCGGCGACCGAGCTGGCCAGGAAGTCGGCCTCCTCGCGGGAGACCGGGCGGGCCCGGAAGTCGATGTCGTTGGTGTTCAGCGCGACCCGGGCGAACTTGGCGTACGCGTAGGCGTCCTCGACGGTCAGCCGACCGCCGGTGAGCACCGCCGTGCCCTGGCCGCTCTCGCGGGCCGCGTGCAGCCCCTCGGCGGCCCTCGTCAGCGCCTCACTCCAGGACGCCTCCCGCAGCTCACCGGTGTGCTCGTCGCGGACCAGCGGGTTGGTCAGGCGGTCGGCGGCCCGGGTGTACTGGAAACCCCAGCGGCCCTTGTCGCAGTTCCACTCCTCGTTCACCGCCGGCTCGTCACCGGCGAGCCGGCGCAGCACCTTGCCGCGCCGCCAGTCGGTGCGCTGCCCGCAGCCGGCCGAGCAGTGCTCGCAGACGCTCGGGCTGGACACCAGGTCGAACGGGCGGGCCCGGAACCGGTACTGGGCGCCGGTCAGGGCGCCCACCGGGCAGATCTGCACGGTGTTGCCGGAGAAGTACGAGTTGAACGGCACGTCTCCGGCGTCGCCCTGCTCGCCGTACGCGTCGTCCCGGTAGATGTTGATCTCCTCGGCGGACGACCGGCCCATCAGGTCGATGAACTTGTCGCCGGCGATCTCCTCGGAGAACCGGGTGCACCGCTGGCAGAGCACGCAACGTTCGCGGTCCAGCAGCACCTGGCTGCTGATCGCCATCGGCTTCTCGTACTCCCGCTTGTGCTCGTGGAAGCGCGAGTCGGTGCGGCCGGTGGACATCGCCTGGTTCTGCAGGGGGCACTCGCCGCCCTTGTCACACATGGGGCAGTCCAGAGGGTGGTTGAGCAGCAGCAGCTCCATCACCCCCTCCTGCGCCTTCTGAGCGACCGGCGAGGTGAGCTGGGTGCGGACCACCATGCCGTCGGCGACGGTCTGGGTGCAGGAGGCGACCGGCTTGCGCTGCCCCTCCACCTCGACCAGGCACTGGCGGCACGCGCCGGCCGGGGCCAGCAGCGGGTGGTCGCAGAACCGGGGGATCTCGGTGCCCATCTGCTCGGCGACCCGGATCAGCAGCGTCCCCTTCGGGGCGGTGACCTCGACGCCGTCGATGGTGAGGGTGACGGTTTCGGTCTGCTTGGCTACGTCGGTCATCAGTGCGCCCCTACCAGGGTCTTCTCCGACAGCTTGGGTGCGGTACGTCCCTCGATGTAGTCGAGGTAGTCCTGCTTGAAGTACTTCAGCGACGAGGTCACCGAGCTGGTCGCGCCGTCACCGAGGCCGCAGAACGAGCGGCCGAGGATGTTGTCGCAGGTGTCCAGCAGGGTGTCCAGGTCCTCGTGGGTGCCCTGACCCGAGAGGATCCGCCGGTAGACCCGGACCATCCAGTAGTTGCCCTCGCGGCACGGGGTGCACTTGCCGCACGACTCGTGGTGGTAGAACTCCAGCCACCGGTACGTCGCGTAGACCGGGCAGTCCTGGTCGGAGAAGATCTGGGTGGCCGTGGTGCCGAGGATCGAGCCGGCCGCCGCCACCCCCTCGAAGTCCAGTGGCACGTCCAGGTGCTCGGCGGCGAGCAGCGGGGTGGACGATCCGCCCGGGGTCCAGAACTTCAGGTTGTGGCCCGGCTGCATGCCACCGGCCAGCTCCAGCAGTTCGCGCAGCGTGACGCCCATCGAGCACTCGTACTGGCCGGGGTTGTTGATGCGGCCGGAGAGCGAGTAGATCATCGGCCCGGAGGACTTCTCGGTGCCCATGGTCTTCCACCAGTCGGCCCCACCGAGCACGATCGGCGGCACGCTGGCGATGGTGCCAACGTTGTTCACCACCGTCGGGCTCGCGTACAGGCCGTGGGTGGCCGGGAACGGCGGGCGCAGCCGGGGCTGACCCCGGAACCCCTCCAGCGAGTCCAGCAGCGCCGTCTCCTCGCCGCAGATGTACGCCCCCGCGCCGGAGTGCACCACCAGCTCCAGGTCGTAGCCACTGCGCAGGATGTTGCGGCCGAGGTAGCCCTTGTCGTACGCCTCCTGGACCGCGTTGCGCAGCCGGCGCGCGGCGTGTACCGCCTCGCCCCGGATGTAGATGTACGCGCGGCTGGCCCGGATCGCGTACGACGCGATGATCACGCCCTCGACCAGCGCGTGCGGGTCGTGGGTCATCAGCGGCAGGTCCTTGCAGGTGCCCGGCTCGCCCTCGTCGGCGTTGACCACCAGGTAGTGCGGCTTGCCGTCGCCCTGGGGGATGAAGCCCCACTTGAGGCCGGTGGGGAAGCCGGCGCCACCCCGACCGCGCAGCCCGGAGTCCTTGATCAGCTGGATCAGGTCGTCCGGGTGGGCCTTGAGCGCCTTGCGCAGCGCGGCGTAGCCGTCGAGCTGCTCGTACGTGCCGATCCGCCAGGCGTCCGGCGACAGCCAGCGCTTGGTCAGCACCGGCGTCAGCTTGGCCAGCGTCTCCGGGCGGGGAGTGGTCACTTCTGGGCCCCCGTTTCGCTCGCGTCGGCCGATTCGGCGCCGTCGGCGTCCGTTCCGGCCTTCGCTTCGGTGAGGTTGCGCTCCTGCGCCCCGGCGTCGTCGCCGGCGGGCTTGCCGTCGCCGGCCGGCGGGTTGGCCGCCGTGCCGGGGGGCCGGTGCGCCGGGGCGTCGTCCGGGGCCGGCGGCGGAGGCGCCCCCCCCGCCGGCGGGGCGCGGGCG
>NZ_JBEXHY010000127.1:0-14125 GCF_040608295.1 Micromonospora sp. NPDC005197
GCCGCGTCGACGCGGCGCAGGAGCGCCGCGTTGGCGTCGGCGGGCACCTTGTCGCGCTGTCGGCGGTACCGCTCGACGGCGGCGTCGGTGGCGGCCAGCTCCACGCCGAAGGCGTCCTGCTGCTCCGCGTCGGGGTGGGTGAGCAGGTCGGCGGCGGCGGCCCGTTCGCGTTGCAGCCGGTACGCCAGGTCGCCGGCCTCGGCGCCGAGGCGTGCCACGACCTCCAGGTCGCTGGCGCGGGTCGTCTGGCGTGCGCTCTCGGTCAGCGCGAGGCCGGCGAACCCGATCACGGCCACCAGTGGCGCCGCCACGATGAGGCGCATCCGGCCGGCGATCTTCCAGGCGCGTCGTTTCCTCGGGTAGGGTCGGGCCGCGTGGGACCTCGTGCTCGACGCCAAGATTGACTCCCGCGACTCGTCGATGACGGTCTATCCGCACCTTGCCGAATGCAAGTCCCATTCCGCCGGAACCCGCGCTCGGAGGCCAGACCTGGCGGTGGTACAAACTGGCCGTACCAGCATCTGTACCCAGAGTCAGCGGCCGGTGGCGCACGGCGGTCGTTCGTGGGCGCCCGCGCTCAGCGCTGGTCGTCGAGGTGCTCGGGCGCGCGGCGCGGCCCGGGATCGTCCGCTTCCGGTTGGCTGCTGAGCACCTGGCCGATCAGCTCGCGCAGCTCGTCGATGGCGTCCACCACGGCGCCCGGGTCGCGCGCGTCGCGCCGACTCCGCTGGCGCGGTACGGGCGGATCGAGTCGCGCCTGCTCCGGGGATCGTGGGCCCCGTCGGCCGTCGGCCGCCAACTGCTCGGCCGCGACCTGCGGCCACAGGGACGCCAGCAGGCCGCCGGTGTCGAGCACGTCGTCGCAGCGCACCGCGAACTCGTGGCTGCCGAAGCGGCGGCCCGACTCCACCGCGGCGACCGTCTCCCGGCTGAACCGCACCAGGTCCGCCAGGGCCCGCTGGGTCAGTCCCCGTCGGACCCGGCAGCTGCGCAGCTCCCAGCGGAACTGTTGGCTGGCCGCGGAGTGAGCTGCGCTCGGCGGGGGCGTGTGCTCCATGCGCTCACCTTCGTGGCACCCGCGAATCAGCAGCAGGTGTCAGATCGAGATTGGCCGGCGGGCTGAACATTCATAGGGGGCAATTCTTAACCCTGAACGCGATGGGTGTGAAGACATGCGCCGAGATGGATCGCCGCGAAAAGCGCGCGAGGCCACGCGCCGCGCGGCCGGGGCGTGTCGTGTCGGTCCGATCCGGCCGCGTCGGTCGGCCCGCAGGTCACCGCCGCCGGTGTCCTCGTCGTCAGACGGCGTGTGCCTCGGTGGCGGTGGCCGGAGCTTCCGTCGGGTCGTCGGCAGGCGCCAGAATATCGATTGTCGCGACGAGTGTGTGGTGCGCGCGAAATGAAACATTGGGCTTGAACGACCGGCGGTGCTCGGGTGCCAGTCGGAGGCCGGGAATGGCAGCGGCGAGTCGGGTGAGAGTCACGCCGGCCTCCAGTCGCGCCAATGCGGCGCCGATGCAGAAATGCGGGCCGTGGCCGAACGACAGGTGGTCGGCGGCGTCGCGGCGGCGTGGGTCGAACCGGTCCGGGTGGGCGAAGACCGCGGGGTCCCGGTTCGCCGCCCCGATCATCAGCAGACAGCGCGCGCCCGCCGGAATGGTGACCCCGCCCAGGGTGACGTCGCGGCGCGTCACCCGCAGCCAACCGTCGATGGCGGGCGCGAACCGGAGGGTCTCGGTCAGGAAGTCGGGCACGGATCGCGGGTCGGCGACGAGCGCCTGCCATCGCTGCCGGTCGGACAGGGCCTCGTCGAGTGCGTGGGCGAGCAGGCCGGCGGTCGTCTCGTGCCCGGCGACCAGCAGGTTGAAGGCGAGGCTCGCCACCTCGGTCACCGTCAGCACCGCGTCGTCGTCGTCGCGGTAGGCCAGCGCCCGGCTGATGAAGTCGGCGCCGTCGTGTCCACTGTCGAGCCGCTGCCGGACCAGGTCCTGGCAGTAGTGCCAGAACTCCAGCAGACCCCGGGCCAGGCGTACCTGCTCCTGCGGGTCCGGCTGCCCCCAGATCAGGGCGAGCTGACCGTCCGCCCACCGCCGGATCTGGTCGACGTCGGCGTCCGGCACCCCGAGGATGTCCAGGATGACCAGCAGCGGAAGTTCGGTGGTGAACTCACCGACGAGATCCGCCCGCCGGCCCGCTCGGGCGACGAGCCGGGACACCAGGTCGTCGACGCGGCGACGGACGATCGCGCCGTACTCGGCCTCGGCCCGGTCCGCGGTGTTGGCGAAGGTGGCCCGCAGGGCGCGGCGGGTGCGGGGGTGCGTGGGCGGGTCGGCGGCGGCCGTCGTCGGTGGCGCGTCGATCTGCATGATGACGCTCATCGCCTCCGGGCAGACCTCGTAGATCGGGGCGAGGGTGAGGGCGTTGCCGAACGTCGCGGCGTCGGCGAGGGCGTGTCGGACGTCCGCGTGCCGGCTGATCAGCCACAGGTCCAGATCCTCGGCGTAGGGCACCCGGTCGGGATCGTCGAGAATGCGTCGCCAGGCGCTGGCGGGATCGGTGAGATAGACCCCGGAAAACGGATTCAACTGCATCGAACGCCTCCTGACGCGCCGCGCGAAACCAGCGGCGCTCGCATTCCGTACGTCGCCGAAGGCGGGCCGACAATGGTGCGCATCTGCCGCGCGCCCTTCACGGTGCGCCGGCTCGATGCACAAGTCAAGATTGGTCGCTATCTATTTGATGGCGTGACAATTGTTCCTCGCGGAACCGTTCCGGCCCTGGCCGGCTGCACCTTGCACCCCGGTGTTTGCCAGCTCCATCCTCGGCGGCAGGCCCGATCGCGTCTCGGCCGTCCACGGTGGTCGATGGGATTGCCGGATTGTGCAAATCCTCATTCCCGGCAACGATTCCGCCGGGACGAAGGTGACGCCCCGGCGACAGGCACAACCCGGGGAGGGCCCTCAGCCATCGGCGCGCTGAGCCGCCGGCTTGGTCAGGTGGGCCAGCCAACCGCCCAGGCGCCCCAGCGCGCCCGTCGATTCGAGCATCGAGATTCCGCCGCCCACCATCGCCACGCCCGCCGTGACGGCAATCATGCCGACCGGGTACTCCCGGGCGTGGAACGCCAGCAGGCCCAGCACGGTGACCGCCGCCCCGCTGAGCGCCAGCAGCGCCCCGGCGAGGGCGTCGCGCCGCTCGGCCAACACGAAGACGAGCGTCACGCCCAGCCAGCACAGGCCGGCCACCGCGACCAGGGCGGCGGTCACCAGGGATCCCTCGCGAGCCAGACTCACGCTGGCGGGAACGCTGAGCACGCCCAGCGCGCCGGCTCGGGACCACGACACGCGGGCCTCCCGCAGCACCGCGAGGCCGGGGCTGTCCGCGCCGAAGAGGTGCCGGCGGTCGTACAGGACGAGGAGGCCCAACACCACGGCGAAGGTCCCCAGGGTCACCCCGACGAACCGGGCGCCGGCCCGCTCGACGTGGACGGCGTCGGTGACGACGAACAGGCCCGCGGTGCAGACGCTGATCCCCGCCAGCGAGGTCAGGGCGGTCGCCCGGTCTCGGGCGACCAGCGCGGCGCAGGCGATCGCCACGACCGCCACCAGGGTGAGCGGCCCGGCCCACGACGACGGCGTCGTCACGGCCAGCGCGACACCGGCGACCGCGACGTAGAGCAGGATCCGGGGCAGCGCCTCGGCCAGCGGGGCGCGCTCGTCGAGTCGATTGTGGCCGTACACCACCGCCACCACCAGGATCACCGCGCCGACGGCGACCGGCGGGAGGACGGTGGCCAGCTGGTTCAGGGCCACGGCCGCACCCGCCGGGCCGAGCCACCCCACCAACCGCAGCCGCCACCGCGCGGTCCCGGCCCGCGGCGGGGAGGGCTGCGGTTCGCGTACGGACGACATGCCGCCAGCCTCGCACCCGGTCGCCAGTCGCCGCGAAGGCTCGCCGCCGGCCGAGGTGCGGCCGGCGGCGAGCGCGGGTGGACGGATCAGGAGTACGGAAGGCGCAGCACCGACTGGTTGCCGACGCCCAGCGAGGTGGGGTTGTTGCCGATGGCGGACCAGACCTCCACCCGTACCGTGCCGTTGCTCAACGTGCCCAACGTGCCGGTGGCCGAGGCCAGGCCGGCGTTCTGGGTGTAGTGCTCGTAGCCGGGGACCGGGTCGGTGGCGAAGTAGCGCCAGGTCTCCGTCCGGTCCCAGCTGCCGTTTCCGGTCAGGTCGTAGGAGACGCGCACCTGCACCCCGTTGCCGACGGCCGTGCCGGCGTCCAGGAACAGGTCGAACGTGGTCTGCGCCCCGGAGTAGGCGAGGTTGAGGCCGGTCGCCGTGAAGACCTGCGGGTTGGTCGGCGTACCGTCGTGGTTTCCGTTGGCGGCCGCGACCGTGGTCGTGCCCGCGCTGCCGGCGGCGCCCAGCCCGCCACCGGCGAGCAGGTACCGCGTGGGCGAGCCCGAGCTCGGTGGCGGCGTGGTCGGCGGCGCGGTGGTCGGCGGCGCGGTCGTCGGCGGCGCCGTGGTGGGCGGCGCGGTGGTCGGTGGGGTCGTGCTCGGCGGTACCCCGCCGGAGGCGTTGCCGCCGCTCCAGGTGTACGCCCCGGTGGTGGCCGTCCGACCGGCGGCCACGGTGAGCCGGGTGCCGGTGGAGAACGTGACGGTGATCGGGTTCGCCGTCGGGTTCGACGCCACGTAGGTGCGTGCCCCGTTGCGGGAGAAGACCGCGCTCAGCGGGTGGTTGGCGGTGACCGTCGTGTCGACGGTGCCCAGTGCCGCCAGGTTGCGGATCCAGTGGAAGGTGTGCGCCCGGCTCTCCCCCTCCTCGGGGGTGTAGCCCGGGTTGGCGCGCAGGTTCGCCAGGGCCGCGTCGGGGTCGCCGAGGGCCTGGAACTGCCAGAGGATGTCCTGCCACACCGTCGGCGGGCCGCCGTTGTTGCGGACCAGCTCGGCGTAGTTGGTGCGCACGTACGCCGGGTTGTTGCCGAGGTAGAGGTGCCCGCCGGTGACCGGCAGCAGGTTGATGCCCTGGATCATCTCCGGGTCGGCGCTGAACCAGGTGGCGTACGCGCCGCCGTCGCCCCAGACCATGCCGACCGTCGAGTGCCCGAAGGCGGCGGGGAAGTTCTGGTCGCTCGCGTCGAACCAGTACTCCTGGATGGCGGCGGCCTGCGTCGTGTAGAGGAAGATGCCGGCGTCACGCACGGCGGTGTCGCCGGTGACCTGACCCCACTGGATGAGGGCGTTGGCGAAGTTCATCCCTTCCGAGGACGACTCCTGGTTGTTGCCGGAGCCGAACGAGCCGTGCCCGGACGCCCAGTCGTGGCCGGCGTAGATGTCGAAGTCGCGCAGGTAGGGAAAACGGGTGTCGTCGCGGCGGTAGTTGTTGGCGTCGCGGATCAGCAGGTCCACCATGCCGCCGTAGCGGCTGGTCGCGGCCCAGGACGGGTCGAACTTGGCCAGTGTCGCGGCGGCGGCGATGAAGTAGCCGTAGTGGAAGTGGTGGTCGTTGAGTTCCTGGTCGGAGCCGTACGACGCCGGGTAGCCGATCAGGGTGCCCCAGTTGGCGTCGTAGTAGAAGAGCCGCTGGGTCTTGCCGCTGGACGCGGTGAACCAGTCGGTGAGGGTGCTGCGGATCGCGTTCAGCGCGCTGTCGCGGGTGGCCGTGTCGTTGACCAGGTCGGCGACCTCGGCGAGCCGGGCGGCCCGGCCGAGCCCCTTGCCGGTCCAGTACGTGTCGTTGCCCCGCTGGTCCATCGGGTTGCCGTGGGCGGCGGCCAGGTGGCCGGTGAGCGTGGTCAGGTCCGCGCCGCTGCCGTCGCCGACGGCCGGCAGTTCGGGCAGGACTCCCTGGAACGCCATGGCGGTCCGGAACTGGTTGACGCCGGTGAGGACCTTCATCCGGCCGCGCGCCGACGGGTAGGTCGGCGTGATCGGCGTCGAGCCGGCGAGCGACTTCCACTGGTGCGGGTAGAGGCTGACCACGGTCTGCGTGGCGGTGCCCTCCCGGGCGGTGGTGGTGAACGCGTACGTCGTGCTCAGGCCGTTGGTCGACGGGTCGTAGGCGTAGGAGACGCGGGTGCCGGTGACGTGGGCGTGCGCGTACCGGCCGTAGGTGGTGGCCAGGTCGGCGCGTTCGGTGGCGTTCGCCGTCGGGGGCAGCAGGGCCACCGAGAAGTAGCCGCGACCCGCGAGGGTGGAGGAGATGCGGCCACCGCTGACGGTCCAGGTCGCGCCGCTGGGGGCGTACGCCACGTAGTCGTGGCCGTTGACCCGGAAGCCGATGGTGGCGCCGTTGGCGGACCAGACGTCGGGGGTGCCGGACGTGCCGATCACCGCGTCGCCGCCGCTGGCCTGGAAGTACGCGAACGGAAGGCCGTGGCCGATGGTGGCGCGCAGGGTGCGGGTGCCGTCGCTCCAGTAGGGGCTGACCGTCCAGTCGGTCCAGCCGTCCACCTTCACCTGGGGCGCGGCGAGCCCGGCCACGCCGACGCGGATGTCCTGCACGTACGGGTAGTGGTACTCACCGACGCCGGTGGCCGTGCCGCTGATGGCGGGTGTGGAGTTGGCGGAGAAGCCGAGGCCGTCGGTGAACGTGTCGTAGGAGGTCGGGTGGGCGTGCAGGGGCTCGCTGAAGGCGCAGTCGGTGCGCTTCCACAGCAGCGAGGACCACCAGTCGTTGGTGGGTACGGCACCGGCGGGGGCGTTGGCGGTGGCGAACTGCCGGGGGTTGCTGGACATCGCGCCGCAGCCGGTGGGGAGCGCGCCGACGGGGGTGGTGGTGTAGCTGCCGGCGCCCACGGGCGCGGCCTCGGCGGCGCGGGTGACGGGAATCGTGAGGCCACCGACGACCAGGGCCAGGGCGGTGGCGGCTGCCAGGGCCCAGCGGCGGTGGGGGACGGGAGGTTTCATGGTGCCTCCATCGCGCGTCCCGGTACGGACCGTGCCGACCCGGGCGCGTAGCGTCTGAATTGTGGAAAACGTCGATCGAGAGAGCGCTCTCTCAGCCGGCACGGTAATCGACCCCGGAGATCCCCGTCAATGTGTCAGTCCGGTTGCGTGCTGATGTCGCAAACTGATCGCCCACCGCGCCGCGGTGGCTAACTCTCCGCTACGCCGAGCCCGTCCAGGTCGGCGTGCAGCGCGTCCGGCGCGCGCATCCGCCACGCGTCGGTCACGAGCTCGCTCAGGCGCTCGACGTCGACCGCCGCCAGGCGCAGCATCACCAGCGGCAGGCCGTCGTACCCGGACGTGGTGAAGAAGACCTCGGGCTCGCCGAGCAGGAGAGCCTGCTTCTCGGCCTCGTCCCCGACGAACAGCACCGCGATGTCGCGCCGGATCACCCGCGGCTTGCCCGGCCTGCGCTCGGGATAGGACCAGACGAAACCCTTGTCGGCCACCCGGAAGTCGAAGCCCTCGCTCTCGATCTCGACCGTGTGGGGCAGGGCCAGGGCCAGGCGGCGTACGTCGTCGGCGTCAGCCACCGAGACCCCGCACCGCGCATGCCATCCGCATGCGCCGAGATTACGCACCGGGACCGACAGGTGGCGGGCGGGCCGCCCACCGGCGGCGTCAGCCGGCCGCGGCGGACAGGTCGACGGCCGTGGCGCCGACGACCGCCCGGTCGCCCTCGCGCTGGACGTAGCCGATCACCGTGGACTGGCCGGGGTCGAGATCCGGCGGCGTGACCAGCTCCACCTGTCCCTGCTCGGCGTCCAGGGGCACCGACGCGAAGGCGCGCACCACGTTGTCCTGCCGCAGCGTCCGGCCGGCGTTCTCTCCGCGGGCGATCTCGCTGCGCAGGCCGCGTTGCACGAGCGCCACGTTCACCACGGCGGGCTGCGACAGCCGCTGCGCGCGGTAGCCCAGCACCATCCGCTGCCCGCCGTCGGCGACCTCCGGAACGGACAGGGTGAGGGGCGCGGCGGCGGGCGACATCAGGGCGGACGCGACGGCCCTCGCCGCCCGGCCACGGTCGGAGCCGACGAACTCCACGGTGCCGTTGACGATCATCTGTGGGGTGTAGAGACGCCCCGAGCCGAAGCCCCGGGCGTACGCCTCCTGCCGTGCCGTGTACGCCGCGTCCGCGAACTGGTCGGGCCAGCCCAGATCGTCCCAGTAGTCGACGTGGAAACCGAGGGCGAAGACGGGCTCGCGCCGCGCCCGGGAGTCGTGCTCGATCGCGGTCAGCAGCTCCTCGGCGGGAGGGCAGCTGTTGCAGCCCTGGGAGGTGAACAGTTCCACGACGGCGACGCCGCCGCCCTCCGTCGGCCGTTCCGGCTGACCGGCGGCGTCCGATCCGTGCGGCGATGGCGTGGTCATGGCGTCTCCTCCCAGAGCCTGCTGGCGGCTCTGCGATTCCCGTTACCGCACCGACAACGCCTGGTCAGCGAGGCCGCGAGGGGGGATGGGGGCGTCCAGTGCCCGTCCGTGCCTGTCCAACCCCGGATCCGCCGTTGCGCCCGGAGACGCCACTTCCGACCGGGACCAGCCGCGCGTCGGCATACCGGCCCGCTCATGACAATCGCGTGACAAATTGGCCGGCACGCCGATCACGGGTTTCGACGGTGCCCGAGCCGGGGCACCAGAGCGTCGCTGACGAAAAATTCTCCGGAAGGGACGGCCCCCGTGGAAATCCAGGGCTTCTTCACCGCAATCATCATCGGCCTGGTCATCGGCGCCCTCGGGCGGCTCGTGGTGCCCGGCAAGCAGAACATCTCGATCGTGCTCACCCTGGCGATCGGCGTGCTCGCCGCGATCCTCGGCACCCTCGTGGCCGGTGGGCTCGGCGTGGACGAGACCGCCGGCATCGACTGGATCGAACTGCTGCTGCAGGTCGTGTTCGCCGCGATCGGTGTGGCCGGCGCCGCCGCTGTGTTGGGCCGCCGACGCCCCTGACGCCCCGCTCCCTCGCCGGGCCCGCCGGCCCTCACGCGCCCGTGGCGACGACCTGTCGCCACGGGCGCTGTGCTTGGATGATTCGGTGGAGTTCACCGTGACAGACGTGCCCGCGCGGGAGCGGTTCGAGGCGCGCGACGAGACGGGCGCGGTCGCCGGGGTGGTCACCTACCAGCTGACCGGCGCCATCATCGCCTACACCCACACCGAGGTCGATCCGGCGTACGAGGGCCGGGGCGTCGGGTCGACCCTGGCCCGCGCGGTCATGGACGACGCGCGGGCCAGGGGGCGCACCGTGGTGCCGATCTGCCCGTTCCTCGCCGAGTGGCTGGTCAAGCACCCGGAGTACGAGGACATCGTGGTGCGGTCCACCCGGAAGGTGAAGTAGCGGCCGGGCTCAGTGCCAGTCGCTGATCTGGACGTCGTCCGGCGCCGGCCTGCCCCGCCCGGTCTCCACCAGCTCCTTGAGGCTCATCAGGAACGTCGCCCACTTGGTGCCGCAGTGGTGCATGAACTCGACCGGCTCGCGCCAGCCCTCGTGGCTGAACAGGACGACGGTGTAGTCGCCCCGCTGGTCGAGGCGCCAGTCGATCTCGGTGCCGACCCATTCCTCGGGGCCGTCGGTGACCCGCCAGCGGACGTGGCCGGTGGGGTCCAGCTCCAGGACCTCCATGTCGAAGCCCCCGGCGTCGCCGAACCGGAAGGCCAACTGCCCGCCGACCTCGCTCTTGCCGACCGTGTCGGCCGTCCACCAGGCGGCGAGGCCCTCCGGGGTGGCCACCGCGCGGTAGACGTCGTCGAGCGGGGCGACGACGCCGACCCGGTGCAGGATGTCGACCATCTCATTCTCCCTGGTTGTCGGTACGGTGACGTTCGATCGTCTCGGCGATCCGCTTGATCCGGCGGAGTCGGGCATCCCAGGTGGCGCCGACGGCGGTCAGTTGGGCGACCGCACGCGCGAGCTGCGCCTCGTCGACCTGGTAGTGACGCTCGCGACCGGCCGGCGCGGAGTGGATCAGGCCGACCCGGTCCAGGACGGCCAGGTGCTTCGAGACGGCCTGGCGGGTGACGGGCAGTCGCTCGCTCAGCGACGTGGCGGTGCCGGGCCCGCCGGCGAGCAACAGGTCGATCATGCTGCGCCGGATCGGGTCGCCGATCGCCGACCACAGGGCGTCGTCGACGACCGTGCTCATGACGTGGCGACCAGCCGTGCGACGTACGTGCCGAGCGCGGGGATGTAGTGGTTCCACCCGCTGACGTGGTCCTGGTACTGCTTCTCGAGCAGGGCGATCTCCCAGCCCATCTCGCGAAAACCGGTCTCCGTCATGCGGACGCGGGTCCCCGTCGCGATCGGGACGAGGTCGAAGGTGACCAGCAGCGACTGCCCGCCCCGGTCGGGCTCGGTGAAGGACCACCGGAAGGAGAACCGCTTCGGCGGGTCGACGTCCACGACGGCGAGGTCGACGGTCGTCGTCTCGCCGGTCTGCGCGTCGCGCCACACCAACTCGCCGGGAGCGCCCTCGACCGGTTCGAACCGGGCGTCGTCGGGCCACCACTCCCGCACGTGCTCGGGTTGGCTGATCACCTCGAAGACCACCTCCGGCGAGGCGTTGACGTCGATGTCGCGTTCGATGACTCCGTACTCCATGCGTACCACCCTTTCGCAACCTTTGGTTGCGTCAGGTTACAACGCTCGGGGCGCCTCGCGCAACCGATGGTTGCGTATTGGCCCCGGGCACGGCACGCCGCCTGGAACGGGCGATGACGGTACGGTCCATGGTGGGCAGTCGCCCTGCCCTCGCCATCGTCCCTCCACATCCCGTCGGGAGACCTGAACGATGACAGCCGCCACCTTCCGTGCCCTGCACCACGACCGCCCCGCCGGCGACCCGCTCGTCCTGCCGAATGCCTGGGACGCGGGCAGCGCCCGGGTCTTCGCCGACGCCGGCTTCGAAGCGCTCGCCACGCCGAGCGCCGGGGTCGCCGCCTCCCTCGGCTACGAGGACGGCGCCACCCCGCCCGCCGAGATGTTCGCCGCGGTGGCGAGGGTCGTCCGGGCCGTCTCCGTTCCGGTGTCCGCGGACGTGGAGGACGGCTACGGGCTCGCCCCCGCCGAGCTGGTCGAGCGGCTGCTGGAGGCGGGCGTCGTCGGCTGCAACCTGGAGGACTCCGAGGGGCACGCCACGCTCAAGGATCCGCAGCGGCACGCGGACTGGCTGGCCGAGGTGCGGGCGGCGGCAGGCGACGCGCTCGTCATCAACGCGCGCGTCGACACGTTCCTGTTCGGCTCGGGTGACCCGGCCGACGCCGTCGCCCGCGCGAAGCTGTACGTGGCGGCGGGCGTCGACTGCGTGTACCCGCTGCGGGCGCCGATTGAGGTCCTTGCGGTGCTGCGCGAGGGCATCACCGGCCCGATCAACATGGCCGCCGCGCCGAACCGGGAGTCCGTGACCGAGCTGGCCCGACACGGCGCCACGCGCATCACGTTCGGCCCGGGAATGCAGCGCTACGCGATGGCCGCGATCGGTGACCTGGCGGCCAACCTGCGCGCGTGAGGCACCGGCCGACCGGCGCGTCCTCAGCGGCGGCCGGTGCCGCGGGTGCGGGCGGCGCGCCTCGGTGAAGGGCGCCGCCCGGTCAGGCGTCGGCGCGGGCGGCCAGGGCGTCCACGAGGCGGCGGGCGGAGCCGGCCAGGTTCCACCGGCCGGCCAGCTCGAGCAGCCGCTCCGGGTCGGCGGGGGCGGTCGGCAGCGCGGTGGGCAGCTCCGGCAGGGCCACGTCCAGGGCGACCCGGACCACCGTCGGCGCGACGGCCAGGTAGTCGCGGGCGGCGGCCAGCTTGGTGCGCAGGCCCGGCGCGAAGGACGAGTCGGAGTCGTCCAGCGCGGCCAGGATGCCGTCGATGCTGCCGTACCGCTCGATCAGTCGCGCGGCGGTCTTCTCGCCGACGCCCGGCACCCCGGGCAGTCCGTCGCTGGGGTCGCCGCGCAGGGCGGCGAAGTCGGCGTACCGGTCGGCGGGCACCCCGTAGCGGGCGCGCACCGCCGCGTCGTCGCAGTCGTCGAGCTTGGCCACGCCGCGCCCGACGTAGAGCAGCCGCACGTCCCGGGAGTCGTCGATGAGCTGGAACAGGTCCCGGTCGCCGGAGACCACCTCGACCGGGCCCGGCTGGGTCACCGACAGCGTGCCGAGCACGTCGTCGGCCTCGTAACCGGTCGCGCCGACGGCGGTGATGCCGACCGCGTCGAGGACCTCCAGGATCATCGGCACCTGCGGGGAGAGCGTGTCAGGCACGACCTCACCGCCCTGCGGGGCCACCCGGTGCGCCTTGTACGACGGCAGCAGCTCGACCCGCCACGCCGGCCGCCAGTCGTAGTCCAGAGCGCACACCATCCGGTCGGCGCCCCGACCCCGGATGAGCGTGGCGAGCATGTCGAGGAAGCCGCGCACCGCGTTGACGGGCGTGCCGTCCTCGGCGCGCGCGGCGGACTCCGGGATGCCGAAGTAGGCCCGGAAGTAGAGGCTGGGTGCGTCGATCAGCAGGATCGGGGATCGGTGTGCCACGCCCGACAGCCTGGCACAGCCCTGCGACGATCAGCGGTACGCCCGGCCGCCCGGCGGCGTCAGCGCTGCTCGTCGTGCCGGTAGACGGTGTCGCGGCGGGCGAGGTGCTGCACGACGTAGCTGGTCACCAGCAGCAGGATCGCGACCAGCACCTCGACCCAGGCGGCGACGCCGTCGGCCACGGTGAACCCGATGACCAGCAGGACCAGGCCGACGAGCGCGAGGACCCCGGCCCACAGTTGCCAGCGACGGCGGGTCGCCGCCCGGTTCGCGTCGTTCGCTGCCACGTCGGCCCTCCCGGTCGGTGCCACCCATGCGGGCGTCCCGATCCCAGGCTATGGCCCCCGCCCCGGTCCTACCCGGAAAACCACAGTGCGGGCAGGCCCTGGAACGGCGCAGACTGCCGGGGTGGCGTTTCCGGCCGTTCCTGGTGCTGCGTGCCGAGCGCGTCGCCGCCGCACTACGCGCAGCGGTGACCGACCCGACGCTGCGCGACCGACCGCTGCTGGGCGCGGTCGACCAGTACGTGCACAGCGTCGATGTGCTCAGCGACGCGACCCGGGCTCGCCGCATGGCCGACGGCCTGTGGTCGGGTGCGGCGGTCACCGACCAATGGTGACGGCCGGACGCCGGCCCTGGTCGCGGTCGCGGTCGTGGTCGGTGAGGTCGCGCAGGCGCCGGACGGGGGAGAGCAGCAGCACCAGGGGCGCGCAGATCAGGGTCGCCGCGAAGACGAACAGGGTGGCGCGGGCGCCGAGCGGGCCGGCGAGCCCGCCGGCGACCAGCCCGCCGACCGGGATGGCGCCCCAGGAGACGAACCGCACGGTCGCCATCACCCGGGAGAGGAGTTCGGGTGGGCTGGCGATCTGCCGGTACGTCCGGGTGGTCACGCTGAGCACGACCGTGCCGAGAGAGAAGACGATGCTGCCGGCGGCGAAGGCGACGTAAGCCGGCCAACCGGTGCCACCGGGGATCAGGAACGCTCCGGCGACCGTCGTGAACCCGGCGGCGACCAGCGCGCGGGCGCTGCCGAGCCGGGTGGTGATCCACGTGGTGAGGGCAGCCCCGACCAGCGCGCCGACACCCTCGACGGCGAGCAGGACGCCGACCAGGCCGGCCGGCGCGTGCAGGTCGCGGACCAGGTAGAGCGGGTGCAGCGCGAACTGCGCGCCGCAGACGAAGTTCATGGCCGTCGCGGCCCACATGCACGGGCCCATGACCGGGTGGTACGCGACGTAGCGCCAGCCCTCGCGGATCAGCTCACCGACCGGCGGCCACTGCTCGGGCGCGTCGACGCGGCGCGCGGGCAGGGTACGCAGCAGAGCCGCCGAGACGAGGTAGCTGGCCGAGTCGACGAGCAGGGTGGGCACCGCGCCGAGCGCCTGCACGGCGAGCCCACCGAGCGATGGGCCGCTGAGCAGGGTCGCGGCGTGGGTGGCCGAGGTGAGGCTGTTGCGCGACTGCAACTGCTCGCGCTCGACGATGCTGGGCAGGAACGTCGAGTTGGCCACGTCGAACACCACGTTGGCGAAGCTGACGACGAGCGCGGTGACCACCAGGTGGGTCACGGTGAGCTGCCCCCACCACCAGGCCAGCGGGATCGAGGCGACGGCGAGGGCGCGGGCCAGGTCCGCGCCGACCTGGGTGCCGCGCAGCGGTAGG
>NZ_JBEXHY010000128.1:0-14084 GCF_040608295.1 Micromonospora sp. NPDC005197
AAAACCACGAACCCCCTGCCAACCTGCACCCCCCCCCGGGCAAAAACCGCCTGACCCCGGCGCCCACCCCCACGACGCCGCGGGCCCCGCCCCCCACGAGGGGCCGGCGCCCGCGGCGTCTCGCGTCGATGCCGATGACGGCTCTCGTACCGGGCCACGAACCGTGGGAGACTGCGGCCGTGGTGGACGAATCGGTTGGTCACGCCGGTCGCGGGCCGGTCCTGCTGCTGCTGCACGGCATGGGAGCGACGGGCGACGTGTGGCTGCCCTGGGCGCCACTGCTGGAGCAGCACTGGCCAGGGCGGTGGTTGGCGCCGGATCTCGCCGGCCACGGCTGGTCGGCCCCGCTGTCGTCGTACTCCTTCGCGGGTCTGGCCCAGCGGATCGCACAGGGCCTGGCCTTCGACGACCGCATCGTGGTGCTCGGCCACTCGCTGGGTGGGGTGGTCGGCCTGGCGCTGGCGGCCCGCGACGCCGGGCTGCCGGTGGACGCGGTGGTCGGGTTGGGCATCAAGGCGGTCTGGTCACCCGCCGAGCTGGCCCGGGCCGCGGAGCTCGCCGCCCGCCCGCTCGGTTGGTTCGCCAGCCGCACCGAGGCCGCCCGCCGCTACCTGCGGGTCGCCGGCCTCACCGGGCTGGTCCCCCCGGACCACCCGATGGTGGACGCCGGCCTGCGCCAGGTCGACGGCCGGTGGCGGCTCGCGATGGACACGAGCGCGTTCGCCGTCGGCCAGCCCGACCTGACCGCGCTGCTGGCGGCGACCGACGTGCCGGTGGTGCTGGCGCGCGGCGAGCACGACCCGATGGTCACCGACGCGCAGCTCAAGGAGTACGGCGTGCCGGTCGCCACGCTGCCCGGTCTCGGCCACAACGCGCACCTGGAGGACCCGGCCGCCGTGCTGGCGCTGCTGGACGCCTACCGCTGAGCTGCTAGACCGGTGCTGACGCGGCCAGGTTCTCCGCCGGCGCCAGCTCTCGGCGCGCGGCCGTCAGGAAAGCCTCGGCGTACGACTCGGCGGGGAAGTCACCCAGGTAGCGGCGGCGGGTGGCCCAGCGCTCCTCGGCCAGCGGGTCGGTGTCCAGCAGTGCGGTGAGCACGGCGTCCACATTCGACATGTCGCGCCGCAGCACGTAACCCGACCCGGCCAACGGGAAACGGTCGGTGAACCGGTCGCCCTCGTCGCCCATGTCGGTCACGGCGTACGGCTTGCCGGAGTAGAGGTAGTCCGAGATCACGCCGGACACGTCGGAGACCAGCGCGTCCGAGCGGTTGACGCACTCGGTCAGGCTCAGCTCGCGGGCCGCCGCGCCGAAGACGTGCTGACGGCCGCTGCGGGCGCGGTCGGCGGCCAGCAGCTCCGTCAGCCGGCCCAACTGGCGTGCCGACGCCGGGTTCTGCGCCGTGTACGGGTGGGCCCGCAGGATCACCGTGGCACCGCGCTCCAGCAGCCGTCGCAGCAGCTCCTCGGCCACCGGCAGCGAGCAGTAGTCGGCGTCGGCGTGGTGCCCGGTCCAGGTCGGGGTGTAGAGCACTGTCGGGCTCGCGAGGCCGCGCGCCGGCTCCCGGCGTACGTCGATCGACTCGACCTGCGGGCGGCCCACCACCACGAACTTGTCCGCCGGGATCCGCACCCCGGCACGGGCGTACCGGTCGATCGCCGCCGGACCGGCCACGAAGATCCGGTCGAAGATCCCCGAGACCGGGTTGGCGCTCGGCGCCTTGTCGCTGTCGCCGTGGTGCAGCTGGATGTGGGTGAGCTGGGTGAACCGGACGCAGTGGCTGTTCTTCGCCCCGTGGTTGACGTAGAACGCCACCCGCAGGCTCGGCACCAGCGCCTCGTCGATCGCCCGCAGGGTGGGGCAGTAGACCACCGGCGCGTCGGTGGCCGCGGCGATGGGCGCCAGGAACTCCGGCTCGCGCACCAGGACCAGGAACGGCCTGCCGATCCGCTCCAGGTACGGCAGCCACATGGTGACCTGGTATTCCGAGCCGGGCGGCGCGGAGAAGTAGAGCAGGAACTCCGGCTGGTGCCGGCGCAGCGCGCGGGCCACCGGCCCACCGCCGCCGGTGGGCCGGAACCGCCGCCGGGCCAGGTCCAGCGCGACCGACCCGGCGCCGGCGCCCACCAGCAGGCTGACGACGAGCGCCACGGCGGCGGGCAGGGTCAGCGCGGCGGCGAGGGCCACTGCCGCGAGCAGCCCCAACAGGGCGACGCCGAGCCGGTCGGCGATCAGCGGGGTCCAGGCCCGTACCGGCAGGTTGGCCGCCCGGACCTCCAGGTTGCCGGCGGTCCGCAGCGGCCCCACCAGGAGCACCAGCCCCAGCAGGACCAGCGCCGCGGCGGCCAGCGCCGGGTCGAACCCGTCGTCGAGTCGCCGGGTGTAGCCGACCAGGACCGCCGCGGCGATCAGCGCCGTCTCGGCGACCAGGTCAGCGCCGGGCCGGATCCGCTGCTCGGCGGCCGCCGCGGCCAGCGCCGCGACGGCCAGCGCCAGCCCCCACCCGGTGGCGCCGGTCAACGCCACCACGACGAACGCCAGCACCGCCAGACCGACGCTCAGGCACCGGGCAAGCAGCTTTCGGACCAGGTCACCACGCATGTCGTTCCGTTCGCCGCCGTCGGAGTTCCGTCGCCCGCGTCAGCTCGCGGAGGTCACGGCCGCCGCCGCCTCGGCCCGCGCCGATTGAGCCGGCACCGACGGACCGTCACCGGGCGCCCGGCGTACGTCGATGACCTGACCGGTCAGGTCGGAGATCAGCACGTCCAGCGACGACTGGGCGACGGCCTCCGCGGCGAGCAGGGTGTTCTCCGGCTCCTCGCCGAACGCCCGGGTCCGCATCGGGGTGGCCGTCCGCTCCGGGTTGATGCAGTTGACGCGGACGCCCACGTCGGCCCACTCGTCGGCGAGCGCCTGGGTCAGGTTGACCAGGGCGGCCTTGGTGGCCGAGTAGAGCGCGTAGCGGGCCCGACCCCGGGTGTACGAGCTGGAGGTGTAGAGCAGCAGCTGGCCCTTGGTCTGCTGGAGGTACGGCAGGGCCTGCCGGGCGATGGTCACCGGACCGACGAAGTTGACCTGCAACACCCGGTCCATCGTCTCCTCGTCCATCTCGGCCAGGGCGCCCTTCTCCAGGATCCCGGCGGTGACGACCACGTGGTCGATCCGGCCGGTGGCCTCGAAGGCGGTCGTCAGCGCGGCCTCGACGTCCTCGGCGCGCTCCACGTGGGTGCCAGTGGTGGAGCGGCTGAACGGGAAGACCTGCGCGCCGTAGCGCCGGGCCAGCTCGGTCAGCTCGTGGCCGATGCCGTAGCTGCCGCCGAACACCACGATGGTGCGGCCGGTCAGCTCCTCGCTGTAGCTGCGGTGGTCGGTCAGCCGGGGCGCCTGCGCCGCGGCGAGCTGGAAGAGCTTGTCCGCCAGGTGCACGTCGACCGGGTGGGTGACCTTGATGTTCTCGTCCGAGCCGTCGATCACCTTGATCGGGGTGCCCGGCAGGTAGCGCAGGACCACGCCGCAGTCGTCGGTGGCCGCGAAGTCGGGGTCACCCTCGGCGATCCGGTACGCCTCGCGGATGGTGGGGGAGCGGAACGCCTGCGGGGTCTGTCCCCGGCGCAGCCGGGAGCGCACCGGGATGTCGGTGATGCAGTCGTTCTCGTCCACCTGGATGATCGTGTCGGCGGAGGGGATGGCGACGTCGACGGCGTCGTAGGTCCACAGCGCGTTCACGCACTCGCGGACGATCCGGCCGCTGAGCAGCGGGCGAACCGCGTCGTGGAAGAGGATGTTGCAGTCGGCCGGGCCGACCGCGTCCAGCGCGATCCGGGTGGTCGCGTTGCGGGTGTCGCCACCCTCGATCACCTTCGTGACCTTGCGCAGGCCGGCCTTCTCGACGATCTGCCGGGCGTCCTCGACGTGGCCGGTGGCCATCAGCACGATGATCTCGTCGATCTCCGGAGCGGCCTCGAAGACGGCCAGGGTGTGCTCGATGATCGGCTTACCGGCGATCTTCAGCAGCTGCTTGGGGATGCCGAGGCCCAGCCGGGTCCCGGTGCCGCCGGCCAGCACCACGGCCACTGTCCGCGAGGGCCGCCACGGTGCGGGGGTCTCCGTTGCGGCGTCCGGGCCAGTGGTCTGGTCCTGCGTCATTGCCGGATCCTCACTCTCAGAATTGCGTTAACGGAAGGTTCCGCCCGAGCGGCGACGGAATGAACCTTAACGCGCGGACCGCGCCGCCCCAATGCGGGCGACGCGGTCCTGGTGCCGTGTCGATGCCGGAGGTTGGCCGGCACTCTACTTGCTGTTCGCGTACGCCTCGTATGCGCGGATGACCTCGTCGGTGGGGCCGTCCATCCGGAGAACGCCCGATTCCAGCCAGATCGTCCGTTCGCAGGTGTCACGCACGGACGAGAGCTGGTGGCTGACCAGGAACACCGTGCCGGCGCCCTCGCGCAGCTCGCGTACCCGCTGCTCGCTGCGCTTGCGGAAGCCCTTGTCGCCGGTGGCGAGCGCCTCGTCGATGAGCAGCACGTCGTGCCTCTTGGCGGCGGCGATGGAGAACCGCAGGCGGGCCGCCATCCCGGAGGAGTACGTGCGCATCGGCAGGCTGGCGAAGTCGCCCCGCTCGTTGATCCCGGAGAAGTCGATGATGCCCGCGGCCTGCTTGGCCACCTCGTCGGGGTGCATGCCCATCGCCAGGCAGCCCAGGACGACGTTGCGCTCGCCGGACAGGTCGTTGAGCAGCGCGGCGTTCACGCCGAGCAGCGACGGCTGCCCCTGGGTGTGGATCGCGCCCCGGTTGACCGGCAGCAGGCCGGCGATGGCCCGCAGGATGGTGGACTTGCCGGAGCCGTTGCTGCCGATCAGCCCGATCGCCTCGCCCCGGTACGCGGTGAACGAGACGCCCTTGACCGCGTGCACCTCCCGGACGTTCGGCGCGTTGGTGCGCTTGACCAGCCGGCGCAGCGCGGCCACCGGAGTGGTGCCACCGGTGGCACCCTGGTGGACCCGGTAGATGATGTGTGCGTCGTCCACCACCACGGTGGGGATCCGCTCCTGCGCCAGCACGGGCAGGGACACGGTCGCCTCGTCGGCGGCCCGCAGGGAATCAACCACGGCCGTACTCCTGTTCGCCGCGCCAGAAGTAGATGTAGCCACCGATGCCGGCCACCAACGCCCACCCGGCGGCGACCAGCCAGAGCTGGGTCAGCGACTCGTTGAGCATCGGCGGCTCGTCCAGCAGCGCGTAGCGCGCCAGCTCGATGTAGACCAGCAGCGGGTTGAACTGGACCAGCGTCGCCGCCCAGCCGGGCAGCCGCGCGAAGAGGCTGACGCTGTAGAGCACGCCGGAGCCGTACATCCAGGTACGCATGAGGAACGGCATGACCTGCTTGAGGTCGCTCGCCTTGGAGCCCAGCCGGGCGACGATCAGCACCACGCCGGCATTGAACACCGCTTGGAGCAGCAGGGCCGGCACCAGCACCAACCATTTCCAGGTGATCGACTCGCCGGTGACCAGCACGATCCCGATCAGCACCACCATCGAGGCGAGCAGTTGCTGGAACTGGGTCACCGTGGTGGACAGCGGCAGGCTGGCCCGAGGGAAGTGCAGGGCCCGGATCAGCCCGAGATTTCCGCTGATCGACTGGGTGCCCGCCAGCACCGCGCTCTGGGTGAAGTTGAAGATGAACAGGCCGGTGGTCAGGTAGCCGATGAAGTTCGGGATCCGGTCGTTCTGTCCCAGCACCACCCCGAAGATCAGGTAGTAGACCGCGGCGTTGGTCAGCGGGGTGAGCACCTGCCAGAGCTGGCCCAGCTTGGCGTTGCTGTACGAGGCGACCAGCTTGGCGTTGGCGTACGCGGCGATGAAGTGCCGGTAGGCCCAGAGTCGGCGGCTGTACTCGGCGAGGGTGGGTCGCTCACCGGCGACCCGTAGCCCGTGCCGAGCGGCCAGCTGCGCCTGGGTCAGGCCCGTGTCGGGGTCGACCAGCGCGGTGGTGGCCATGGAAATGGCGCTCCGATCTTTCGTGCAGACGGGTTGCTCGCGACGATGGAATCCTAGTGGGAAGGGTGCGCGGGGCGCCGCCTCGCCGCTGCGTGGACAGTAGTCCGAAACACGTCGGGACGCAACCGTAGCGTCGTTGCGCTACTGTAGTGGGCGTGACCTGCGAGAAGAGTCCATGGTGACGACCGAGAAGAGGCGTGTCCCGGCCGGCGCTGCGGTGCTGCGCGACGAGATCACCACGGCCATCCGGCGGGCGCTCATGCAGGAGCTCGCCGCGGTCGGCTACGGCCGGCTCTCCATCGAGGCGGTGGCCCGCCGGGCCGGCGTCAGCAAGACGGCGATCTACCGACGGTGGAGTTCGAAGCTGGACCTGGTGGTGGAGATCGTCGCCGCCGCGGCGCACGGCAAGCTGCCGGTGCTGGACACCGGCACTCTGCGCGGCGACCTCGCGCTGCTGTTCCAGGCGGTGGCGCACGCGCTGCGCCACCCCCTGGCCTCGCAGATCATCCCGGACCTGCTGGCCGAGGCCGCCCGCAACCCGGCCATCGAGGAGACCCTGCGTCAGGTGCTGCACGCCCGCCAGCAGGAGATCGGCGGCCGCCTGGTCACCCGCGCCGTGCAGCGCGGCGAGCTGCCCGCCGACACCGACCCGGACGCCGCCGTCGACCTCATCGTCGGCCCGCTCTACTGGCGGCTCGCCATCGCCCGGCTGCCGCTGACCGACAGCTACCTGGACAACCTGGTCGAATCCGTGGCCGCCGGGCTCGGCGCGACCAGCTCCGTACCGCTGCCCAGGGCGGCGCCGATTCCTGGCTGACCGAGCCCACGACACCACTCGCAGCGGGGCCGGCCGCGCCGCCCTCCTCCGCTAGGCTGCCCACTTGACACCCGGCCGTCACGAAACCGACATCCGTTTTTCGCCCCCACATCCGCCTGACGAGAAGGACGCCCGTGGCCAACGTCGACAGCATCGCCGTCGCGCCCACTGACCCGGACCCGACGCCGCGCCCCGAACAGGTGTCCCGGCTGGGCCAGGGCCCCGACCGGAACCCCGCCGCCCGGGTACGCGCCCTGGTGGCCGCCGCCCCGGCGCTGCTCACCGATGGGGCCGTGGTCGCGTTCGCGCTCTTCACCGTCCTTTACCACGCGGCGTTCCTGGCGGATCTGCGTCCGTCGGTGACCTTCCGGATCTGGCTGGTCGCCTGTGTGCTGGTCGCTGTCGGGGCCGTGCTGCGCGCCCGCCGGCGCCCCGGAGGGATCTTCGGCGAGGAGGAACGGCCCGAGCCGGTCGAATCGGCCGACCCGCAGCCTCCCGTCGACCGCCGTCTGCTGATCGGCGTGCTCGTCGCTGCCGCGGTGGCCGCGGTCACCGCCGGAGTGGCGGGAACCGGTGCGGCCGTCACCTGGTGGATTCCGGCGGTAGCCGGCCTGCTCGCCGCGACCGGTGGGATCCTGCTGCTGCGTCGGGTCTGGCTGAGCGGCCCAACGTCCTCCTCGGTCGCGCCGATGCCCACGGCATCGCAGTCGGCGTACGCGCTCGTCATCTCGGTGCTGGTCGGAATCTCCTCGTTCTTCCTGGCCCGCAACACTCCCGACGACGTCTACTACGTCGGGAAATCAGTCTGGATCGCCGAGCGGGACCTCATCCCGCTCAACGACTTCCTGTTCTCCGAGAACGTCCTGCCGGCGATGGGTTCGCAGCCTCCGATCCCCTCGATCGAGGTGTTCGACGGCGCGCTCGCCCACGTCTTCGGCATCCACGGTGCTTCGGCCACCTGGTACGTGGCGCTACCGATCATGGCGGTCCTGGCGGTGCTCGCGCTGTGGCGACTGACCCACCGGTGGGCGCCGCGTCGACCCGTGCTCGCCTTCACGGTGGCCGTCGCGTACCTGTACCTGGTCGCCGGCGGGGACGCCGCGCTGGGCACGTTCCACCTGCCCCGGCTCTACGAGGGCAAGGGCATGTTCGTGTCGGCCGTCATCCCGCTGATGTGGCTCTACCTGACCGAGTGGTTCGACAACCGCTCCCGGCGCAGCCTGTTCCTCATCGTGGCGCTCTCGATCACCGCCATCGGCCTCACCACCACCGCCGCGATCATCCTGCCGATGCTGGTCGGCGCCGCCGGGTTCGCCATGTTGCTGGTCGGGCGCTGGAAGGCCGCGGTGGTGGCCGGGGTGGCGGCCCTCGCGTACCCGATCGGCTCGCTCGTGGTGTCCCGTCTGCTGCTCGGCGGGCTGACCGCGGACGGCGCGGACGACGCCTTCTTCGACGCGGCGTACACCTACAAGCGGACCCTGCTGTTCGGCGTGGTCGGCGTGATCTCCGGACTGGCTCTCTGGTGCGGCCCGCTGCTGGCCCGTCGACGTACGCCCGCGCTGCTCACCGCAGGTGCGACCGCGGCCCTGAGCGTGCTGTTCGTCCCCGGGGTGTTGGAGGCGTTGAGCGCGCTCAGCGGCATTTCCGTGGTGCTGTGGCGGGTGCCGTGGCTGCTCGCCCTGCCGACACTGATCGGGCTGCTCTGTACGGTCCGGGTGCCGGCGCCCACGCCGGTGCTGCGTCGCGCCGCGGCGGGTGGGATCGCGGTGCTGCTGGTCGCCTCGTTCGCTCTCTTCGCCACCCCGATGTGGTCCGCGAAGAGTTGGGTCGATGTGCACGAGCGGCCCACCTGGAAGCTGCCGCAGCAACGCCAGTCGATCGCCTTCTGGATCAAGGGCTTGGACCGGCCCCCGGGCCTGCTGCTCGCGCCGAAGACCATCATGCGCGCCTCCCTGGTCGTCACCAGCCAGGTCCGGGTCGTCCTTCCGCGCGACTTCTATCTCGTTGAGTACGATCTCAACTCCCAGTTCGCCAAGGACCGGCTGCTGCTCGCGGGCTTCGCCGACGGCGCCACCACCCCGACGTCGACCGAACTCGCGTCAGCGCTCGACCGGCTGGACGTGGGCACCATCTGTGTCTACAACGGAAATCAGTACGCCCGTGAGATGGCACCACAGCTCGGCTACCAGGAGTTCGCCAAGCGTCGGGGACCCGGGGCCATGACCTGTTTTCGGCGGGTCGGCTGAGCACCCGGTCCGCTGAGCGGCCCGTGCGTCGTCCTGGGGTGGTACACGGACGGCCGGTGCGTTGACCGAAATGTGCGCCCGATACCCGAGCGACACCGCTGGGTCCGTTCGCGTTAAGGTCGCAGTCACCACTACCGCCCGCCGCACGGGGTCTGGATCACCACATCTGTGGCCGGCCGCTCCTGGTGCGCGGTAGGCCATGCGCGACGGGGAGTGTCATCGACGCACCACGGGCATGCGTCCAAGACGGAAATCGTAGGGAGCGAACTCGTTGTTCGGCACGTTGACAGGACGCATCGGAGTGGCCGCCCGCAGCGCGCTGCTGGTGTTGTCCTACCTGGTCATGCTCGTCGCCGGCGTCTTCGGTTGGGTCGGCCTGTTCGCCGTCGCCGGACTGGCGGCGGTGCTCGGCGAGTTCGCCGTCGCCCGCTGGTCCCCGCAGTCGCAGCTGTTGCTGGAGAAGGTCGGCCTGCACTGGTCGTACCGGCAGTTGACCCGGGACCTGGCGGCCGTGCTGCTGGTCGCCGCGGAGGTCACCCTCGACGGCACCGAGCTGAGCCTGCTGCTGATCCTGCCGGCGGCGGTGTGGGTCGTCTCGGTGTTCGCCGGCGCGCTCTCCACCATGATCGACCGTCGTAACCCGCTGTCGGCCCTGGTGCGCAACATCGAGCTGGGCCCGCTGCGCTCGGCCCCTCGGCCGCCGGCCTGGGCGGCGGCGGTCGCGGGCGAGCGGATGCCCCTGCTCAACGTGCTGCTGGTGCCGGCCGCGGTGGCCGCCGCGGTGCAGCACGAGGCGACGCCGTTCCTCGTGGCCGCCACGGTGACGGTGGCGGCGACCGCGGTGGTGGGCGCGATCATCGCGGTGACCTGGCTGCGCGGCCGGGGCGCCGGGCAGGGCCCGTTGCTGCCCGCCGTGCAGCGCTGGCTCGACACGTACCGGCCCGAGGTGGCGCTCTACTTCGCCGGACCGGCCAAGGACGTCTACCAGGCCAACATGTGGCTCGCGCCGACCGAGGCGCTGAACCAGCGCGCGGTGGTGCTGATGCGCAGCCGGGAGGCGTTCAACGAGCTGGCCGACACCCGGCTGCCGGTGATCTGCGTACCGGCCGGGGTGGACTTCATGAACCTCGAACTCGGCAGCGTCCGCGCGGCCCTCTACGCCGCGAACGTCGGCGCGAACATCCACATGCTGCGCGAACCCGGCATGAAGCACGTCTTCGTCGGGCACGGCGACAGCGACAAGCAGGCCAGCGTCAACCCCTACAGCAAGGTGTACGACGAGGTCTGGGTCGCGGGCCTGGCCGGCCGGGAGCGGTACGCCCGCGCCGGGGTGGGCGTGCTCGACGCGGACATCGTCGAGATCGGCCGGCCGCAGCTGGCCGGGGTGCACACCTTCGGCGCCGAGTCGGTGGACCGGCCGTTCACCGTGCTCTACGCGCCCACCTGGGAGGGTTGGCTCGACGACGACCCGTACCACACCTCGCTGGTGCTGATGGGTGAGCGGATCGTCAAGGGCCTGCTGGCCACCAACCCCCGGGTGCGCCTGGTCTACAAGCCGCACCCGCTGACCGGGTCGCGGTCCAAGGCGGCCAAGGCCGTGCACGACCGGATCGTCGAGGCGATCAAGGCCGCCGGCGGCAACCCCAACGCCGCGTCCCTGGACGGCACCGCGCACCTCGTGGTGACCGGCCGTACGCCGGGGCTGTTCGACTGCTTCAACCAGACCGACCTGCTGATCAGCGACGTGTCCAGTGTGGTCTCCGACTTCGTGCAGAGCCAGCGGCCGTACGTGGTGGCCAACCCGGCGGGCCTGCCGGAGGACGAGTTCCGCCGGGAGTACCCGACGGCGCGGGCCGCGTACCTGCTCTCCGCCGACTGTGGCGAGCTGGAGAAGATCGTGGCGGTCACCCGGGCCGGCGACGACCCGATGACCGAGGCACGCCGCGACCTGAAGACCTACCTGCTGGGGCCGGCCGAGGCCAACCCCATGGACCGGTTCGCCGAGGAGATCTCCCGCCTCTGCCGCTGACCCGCGCGTACGACGTCCCGCGCCCGGCCCGACATCAGTCGGACCGGGCGCGGTCGCGTCAGTCGAGCAGGGCGGCGACCGCGTCGGCGACCGGTGTGTCGGCGGGCAACGCGCGGGCCGTCACCACAGCGGTCAGCGGCAGCGGTCCGTACAGGTGCGGGAAGAGCTGCCCGCCCCGCGACGGTTCCCAGCGCAGGGCGTCGCCCAGCCGGTCGGCGTCCACGCCCAGCAGGGTGAGGCCGGTGGCGCCGGCGAAGTGCCGGCGGGCCGTCTCCACCACCTGGTCGGCGGCGGAGAGGTGGATGAAACCGTCCTGCCGGTCCACGGCCGAGCCGGCGACGGCGCCGGCGGCCTGGGCGTCGTCCCACTCGACGGTCGGCAACAGCTTGTAGATCACCTCCGCAGACTACGTCGCCGATGTCGCGCTGCGAGAACGTCGGCCGGTGCGCGTTTCGGCCGTACCGCCGCCGACGCCCGTCGACGCCCGGCATGCTCAGGTGGAGCGGCCGGAAAGGGGTGGACGATGGCGAGCTACGACGACGACTGGACCGACACCCAGCGCGGGTTGTACGACGAGTGCTACCGGGCCGGCGGTGAGTGGGCCGAGGACCCGGACACCCCGTCCGACGACGTACAGCATGTGATCAACCTGGCCGAGGCGGACGACGACGCCTTCGACGACGCCGAGATCGACTTCCCGCCCCTGGTCGACGCCGTGACCCAGGCCAGCGGGGTCAACGTCACCAGCGTGCCGGCCCGGCACGACGACCCCGGATTCCGGGGCTTCGCCGACGGAGTCCGCGACGCGGTCGCCGACGACGTCTTCGGTCTGTAGCCGACCCGACCGGGAGGGCGGCCCTCCCGCTCGCGGCACGCTTCTGCCACCATTCGCAGGACTGCTGCGACGGATGGGGGCACGGTGCGGATCCTGCTGGTGGAGGACGACCGCCGGGTGGCCGCCGCGCTCTCCTCCGCACTGACCCGCCGCGGCTACCAGGTCGAGCACGCGGCGACCGTCGCCGCGGCGCTCTCCGCCGCCCCCTGCGACCTGGTGCTGCTCGATCTGACCCTGCCCGACGGGGACGGCACCGACGTGTGTCGCGAGCTGCGCCGACGCAGCAGCCAGCTCGGCATCATCGCGGTGACCGCGCGGGGTGAGGAACGCGACCGGGTGCTCGGGCTGCGCCTCGGCGCGGACGACTACGTGGTCAAACCGTTCTCGATGGTGGAGCTGCAGGCCCGGATCGAGGCGGTGCTGCGCCGGGCCGCGAACGCGGCGCCCGAGCGGCACCTGATCGAGGCGGGGGCGGTACGCATCGACGTGGCCGCCCGCACGGTGACGGTGGCGGGGCGCGCGGTCACGCTGACCCGCAAGGAGTTCGACGTGCTGCTGTCGTTGGCCCGCCAGCCGGGGGTGGCGGTGCCCCGCGACCGCATCCTGCTCGACGCCTGGGGCACCACCTGGGCCGACCGGCACACCGTCGAGGTGCACGTCGGGTCGTTGCGCGGCAAGCTGGGCGACGCGCGCCTGGTGGAGACCGTCCGCGGGGTCGGCTACCGGCTGCGCGATGCGTGAGGGGCCGCCGTGCGCCGTCGACTGGTGATCAGTTATCTGCTGCTGATGGTGCTCGTCCTCATCGCGTTGGAGAGCCCGCTCGCCGTCACCCTGGCCAGTCGGGAGACCGAGCGGGTGCGCGCCGACCGGCTCGCCGACGCCACCCGGTTCGCCTCGCTGGCCGGGCCGGCGTTGCGCGGCGGCGAGCCCGGCCCGATCGGGGCGGAGCTGCGCAGCTACGACGAGCTGTACGGAATCGGCGCGGCGGTCGTCGACCGGGACCGGGGCATCGTCGTCGACTCGGCGAGCTGGCAGTCCACGGGGACCGCCACGGTGCTGGACGTCGCGCTCTCCGGGCAGCAGGCCAGCGCGCCCGAGTCGGTCTGGCCGTGGTCGGCCGGGCCGGTGGTGGTGGCGGTGCCCATCAACGACGGCGGTGAGGTCCTCGGCGCGGTGGTGATCGTGACCCCCGCCGACGAGATCCGCCGGGCCGTGAGCACCTGGTGGCTGCTGCTCACCCTGGCCGGCCTGCTCGTCGTGCTGGCCTGCGTGCTCACCGCGTTCGGGCTGGCCGGTTGGGTGCTGCGCCCGGTGACCGAGCTGGACGCGGTCACCCACGAGATCGCCGAGGGCGACCGGGGCGCGCGCGTGCAGCACCGGCTCGGCCCGCCGGAGCTGCGTCGACTCGCGGCCAGTTTCAACCACATGGCCGACGTGGTCTCCGATGTGATGGACCGACAGCGTGCGTTCGTCGCACACGCCAGCCACCAGCTGCGCAACCCGCTCACCGCGCTGCGGCTGCGGGTGGAGGAGCTGGGTCCCAGCCTCACCGACGCGGACGGGCGCTCCGAGCACCGGTTGGCGCTGGAGGAGACCGACCGGTTGGCGCTGGTGCTCGACGCGCTGCTCACCCTGGCCCGGGCCGAACGGGAGGAGAACGAGCGGGTCACCGTGGACGCCGCCGCCGTGGCCGCGTCCCGGGTGGCCGCGTGGGCGCCGTTGGCCCGGCACCGGTCGATCGCGCTGCGGCTGGCCACCAGCGACGCCCCGGCGTACGCGCGGACCGTGCCGACCGCCGTCGACCAGGCGCTGGACGCGCTGATCGACAACGCGGTGAAGTTCAGCGGGGCCGGCGGGGCGGTGACGGTGACCGTGGCCCGCCGTGACGACGGGGTGGCCCTGGAGGTGCGCGACACCGGCCCGGGGATGACCGAGAGTCAGCTCGGCCAGGCCACCGAGCGGTTCTGGCGAGCGCCGGACGCGCAGAACGTCGACGGCGCCGGGCTCGGCCTGACCATCGCCGCTGTGCTGGTCGACGCCTCCGACGGCCGGCTCACCATGCGGCCGGCAGATCGGAAGAGCACACTTCAGAACTCCAGTCACTTGTGAATTCAACTCTTAAGACGTCTTATGATTTAAAATTTAGTTGGTGGGGT
>NZ_JBEXHY010000129.1:0-14061 GCF_040608295.1 Micromonospora sp. NPDC005197
ATCGTGATCTTCGCGGTGGCCGGGCAGACCCTGCTCGACTACCTGCACGTCGACCTGCCCGCGTTGCAGGCCGCCGGGCTGGCACCCGCCCGGGACTGACCGGCGCGTACGCACACGACGAGGGGCCCACACCGCGGTGGTGTGGGCCCCTCGCGGCGTACCGACTCTCAGCGGTCCTCGGTCTCGCCGTCGCTGTGCGGGTGCCGCCAGCGTTCGTGCGGCTTCGGCGCGTCCTCGGCGTCCTGCGGCGCGTCGCTCTGCTCGAAGCTCGGCCGGCGTACGCCCTCGGGCTCCGGCACGTCCACCGGACGGGCGCCGGACTCGGGCGCCGGCCGGTAGCTGGCCGCATCCCGGGCGCCGTGCGCGCCCTCGGGGGCGGGCGACTCCGGCGCGTGGTGCTCCAGGTGTATCTCGTCGCCGAAGTGCTGCGGCGGCTTCGTGGTGCGCTGCGGCAGGTCCCGGCCCAGGTCGGCGACGAGCGGACCGTACTTGAGGTCGAAGGCCGGCCGCTCGGAGCGGATCCGGGGCATCTTGTCGAAGTTGCGCAGTGGTGGCGGGCAGGTGGTCGCCCACTCCAGCGAGTTGCCGAAGCCCCACGGGTCGTCCACCGTGACCACCGCCCCGTACCGCCAGGACTTCCAGGCGTTGTAGATGAAGAAGAGGGTGGAGAGGCCGAGGATGAACGCGAAGATGCTGGAGATCGTGTTCAGCGTGGTGAAGCCGTCGGTGGGCAGGTAGTCGGCGTACCGGCGGGGCATGCCCTCGGCGCCCAGCCAGTGGTGCACCAGGAAGGTGCCGTGGAAGCCGATGAACATCGTCCAGAAGTGCGCCTTGCCGAGCCGCTCGTCGAGCAGCCGCCCGGTCATCTTCGGCCACCAGAAGTAGTAACCGCCGAAGAGCGCGAAGACCACCGTGCCGAACACGACGTAGTGGAAGTGCGCCACCACGAAGTAGGTGTCGTGGGTGTGGAAGTCGGCCGGCGGGCTGGCCAGCAGCACCCCGGTGAGGCCACCGAGCAGGAAGGTGACCAGGAAGCCGATGGCGAACAGCATCGGCGTCTCGAAGGTGAGTTGCCCCTTCCACATGGTGCCGATCCAGTTGAAGAACTTCACTCCGGTGGGCACCGCGATCAGGTAGCTCAGGATGCTGAAGAACGGCAGCAGCACCTGGCCGGTGGCGAACATGTGGTGCGCCCAGACCGTCATGGACAGCACGGTGATGGCGATGGTGGCCAGCACGATTCCGGTGTAACCGAACAGCGGCTTGCGGGCGAACACCGGAATGATCTCGGTGATGATGCCGAAGAACGGCAACGCGATGATGTACACCTCGGGATGACCGAAGAACCAGAACAGGTGCTGCCAGAGCATCGGTCCACCGGTGGCCGGGTCGTACACGTGCGCGTTGATCAGCCGGTCGGCCGCGAGCGCCAGCAGCGCGGCGGCCAGCAGCGGGAACACCAGGATCACCAGCACGCTGGTGAACAGCATGTTCCAGGTGAAGATCGGCATCCGGAACATGGTCATGCCGGGCGCGCGCAGGGTCAGGATCGTGGTGATCAGGTTGACCGCGCCGAGGATGGTGCCCAGGCCGGAGACCACCAGGCCGAGCACCCACATGTTCGCGCCCACCCCGGGGCTGTGGTCCACGTCGCTGAGCGGGCTGTACGCCGTCCAGCCGAAGTCCGCCGAGCCGCCCGGCGTGAGAAACCCGCCGATCACCATGAGCCCGCCGAACAGGTACAGCCAGTAGGCCAGCGCGTTGAGCCTGGGGAACGACACGTCCGGCGCGCCGATCTGGATCGGCACGATGAAGTTGCCGAACCCGAAGGCCGCGGGTGTGGCGAACAGCAGCAGCATCACCGCGCCGTGCGAGGTGAAGAGCTGGTTGTACTGCTCGGAGGAGAGGAACTGCAGACCCGGTCGGGCCAGCTCGGCGCGCATCAGCATCGCCTGCAGACCGGCCACCAGGAAGAACCCGAAGGAGGTCAGCAGATACAGCAGACCGATCTGCTTGTGATCCGTGGTGGCGAGGAATTTGATCAACGAGTTGCCGGGGACCGGCGCCCGCAGGGCTCCGGGGAAGCCCCCGAAGCGGGCCGGTGCCAGGATCGCCGGGCCCCGATCGCGACCGGGTTCCGTGGTTACCCGCTTGGGCATGGCTGCTCACCCCGTCGTGACGGCAGAAAGGACGGGCGTGCCTACCCGACCCTCCCACCATGTAACCAGGCTGAAGCGGTAATTTCGGTCAGATCGCCGGTACCGGTCGAAGCCGCCCGATGCGGTCAGGCCGCCGGCAGCATCGCCCAGACAGCCTTGCCCTGACCCGCCGGTACGCTGCCCCACCGCTGCGCCAGCTCGCGGACCAGCAGCAGCCCTCGGCCACCCTCGGCCCGCAGATCCGGATCGGCGGGCTGGGCGGCGGCCCGGCTGCCGTCCACCACGGCCAGGTGCAGGTACGGCCGGCGCAGTGTCACCGTCACCTGCATGGGGGTGCCCGCGTGCCGGACCACGTTGCCGACCAGCTCGCTGAGCACCAGCGCGGCCGGGCCCGCCGCGCCGGGCAGGTTCCACCGGGCGCACGCGTCGCCGACCAGCTCCCGGGCCCGCCGGCAGGCCCCGGCCACCGGCTCCAGCCGGGCCCGCATCCGCAGCGCGCCGGCCGCGCCGGCCACCCGGGTCGCCTCCGCGCAGTCCCGTGACACTGGCACCACCCGGCACGTCGTCGACTCGGCGAGCCAGCGGGCGGCGGCCGGAGGCGGCGCGCACAGCACCACCGGCACGGCCGGCCACTCCTCGGCCCGCCGGGCCGTCGCCGCGAACACCGACAGCGCCAGCCGGTCCCGCACGGTCACCCCCGCGAGGTCGACCACCAGCGCCTCCGGCTGGGCGGCCAGCGCCCCGTCCAGCGCCTGGTGCACCGCCCGCATCGTGCCCAGATCGAGGGCGCCGGTGAGCTGGACGACCGCCACCGGTGCGGTCTCGCGCACCTCGCAGGTGATCCGGCTGGGCATCGGCGGGCCCTCGATTCGCTGGTCGGGTCGGGATCTGCCCACTACCCGAGGCCCTGCGGCACCAAACCGGACCGGCCGCTCCCGGGACGCAGCTCACGCCCGGACCCGCAGGTCAGCGGCGTGCCCGTCCGGTCAGCAGACCCAGCGCGATCAGGCCCAGACCGAGGCCGAGGTGCAGCCAGCCGTCCGCGGCGTTGACCGGCAGGACGTTCGCGCCGGTGTCGTGATCCACCGCCAGGCCGTAGAGCCAGAGCACCAGGTAGACGGCGCCGCCGCCGATGAGGAACGTCCGGGCGCCGCTGACCGTCCGCGCCAGCGCCAGGCCGGCCACCCCGAACAGCAAATGGACGAGGTTGTGCAGCACCGACACCTGGAAGGCGCCGAACAGGAACGCGCCCGAGCCGTGCCCGGCGAACCGCAGATTGTCCGTGCCGCTGGTGATTCCCGGGACGAAGCCGAGCACGCCGACCAGCAGGAAGAGCACGGACGCGGCGCTCGCCGCCCGGCGTACCGGCGGCTTGCCGTCGGCCGGGTTGGCCCGGGCCCGGGAGTGCGCCATCGGTCCGACCATCACCGGCTCCTCGCTGCGCGACGGGCGTGAGCGGTGCGACTACCCGTTGCCGCCGACGGCTAACGCGCCGGCGGCGACGGGTGCGCGCTCAGGCCGGTTGCAGGCGGGGCGCGGTCGCCAGCTCGCGGACCCGCTGGTACAGCTCGACGTAGCGCTGGGCCATCACCGCGGGCGTGAACCGCTGCGCGGCCACCCGCCGGCACTCGTCCGGGTCGAGTAGGTCGGCGGCCAGCACGAGGTCGTCCAGCTCGTCCTCGTCGGCGGTGAGCAGGCCGGTGCGGCCGTGCTCGATCAACTCTGGCAGGCAGCCCCGGGCGGTGGCCACCACCGGCGTGCCCAGGGCCAGCGACTCGACCACAGCCGTGCCGCCCGGCTCCTCCCACCGCAGCGGGAACAGCGACGCGCGGGCGCTGGCCAGCAGGTCGTCACGCTCCTGGCCGGCCACGGTGCCGACCCAGCGCACCAGGTCACCGTCGACGTGCGGCGCCACCTCGTCGAGGAAGAACCGCACGTCCGGGTTCTGCCGGGCGTCGTCGCCGGCCGAGGCCAGCTCCGCCGGGCGATGGTACGGGCCGACGGGGCCGGCAAGCACCAGCGGGACACCGATCCGCTGCGCGAGCCGCGCGCCCACGTCCTGCCCCTTGCCCGGGTTGATCCGACCGAGGATGAGCAGGTGCTCGCCCTTCTCCGGGCGGGGCCGGCGGTCGGCGTCCACGGCGAGCGGCGTGGACAGGTGCACGTGACCCACCGAGTGCTCGCGCAGCGCCAGCGGCGCCCGGGCCAGCTGCGACGCCGAGACGCCGTTGACACGGACCCGGTCGCCGCCGTCCAGGCTGCCGTACAGCGCGGGGTGCTTGGCCAGGTCCCAGTGCAGGGTGTGCAGGGTCGGCGGCCCGGCCGGCCCCATCGCCGCGAGGGTGGCCAGCCCGACCGCCTCCACGTGGTCGTGCACCAGGTCGATGTCGTCGCGGGAGTGCAGCTCGCGGACCACCCCGGCCAGGTGTGCCTGGGCGATCCCGCAGACCTGGTTGTACGGCCGTTGCAGCGCCGCGAACTGCCCGTCGGGAAAGACCGACACCTTCTCGTCCACCGGCAGGCTGCTGCTGTCCACCGAGGCGAGCACCACCCGCACGCCGAGTCGCCGCAGCTCCGGCACCAGGGTGGCGATCACGTTCTCGATGCCGCCGTAGCCGGGCGGGGGCACCGACAGCCACGGGCCGGCGTTCATCAGCACGGTGAGGCTCATCGGCCACCCTCCCGCACCGCGGCCGTGTGCGGCCGTGCCTCGGCGCTCACGCCGCGGCCACCCGTCGGCGGGGAACCCGATGGCGCAGCTCGGCCAGCGGTGGCCGCTCCTCGATCGACACGTCGCTGACCACGATCTCCCGGTCGAGGTTCGGCAGCGTGTCCGACCCGCCCCGGCGGAACTGCGTGAGCAGCGACTCCGGCATCATGCCGGGGATGGCCCAGCCGCGTCGTTGCAGCCGGGACCAGGCGGTCAGCATGATCTGCGCGGACATCCGGCCGAGCGCCGCCGTGTCCTGGTGGCGGTGCTTGCGCTCGCCCAGGTCGACCTGCGCCAACGCGTCCAGGCCGACCAGGTCCAGCAGGTCGATCATCATCGCCGTCTCCACGCCGTACCCGGAGACGAACGGCACCTGGGCCAGCACCTCGCGGCGACCGGCGTACTCGCCTGCGAGCGGCTGCACGAAACCGGCCAGTTCGGGCCAGAAGAGGTTGAGCAGCGGTCGGGCCATCAGCTCGGTCACCCGGCCGCCGCCGTCCTGCTCCACGCTGGCGGCGCCCACCAGGGGCCGGTGATAGAAGCCCTTCACGAAGTCCACCGACGGGTCGGTCAGCAGCGGCCCCAGCAGACCGCTGACGAAGTGCGGGCGGAACTCCCGCAGGTCGGCGTCGATGAACGCCACCACGTCGCCCTCGGCGGCGGCCAGCCCGGCCCAGAGCGCGTCGCCCTTGCCGGTGAGCCGGGGCAGGCCCCGGGTCATCGCGTCCTGGCTGACGACCTCCGCGCCAGCGGCGCGGGCCACCTGCGCGGTGCGGTCGGTCGACCGTGAATCCACCACGATCAGTTCATCGACGAGAGCGACCCGATCCATCAGGTGTTCCCGGATGGTCGACACGATCGCGCCGACCGTCGCCTCCTCGTTACGTGCCGGCAGCACCACGCTGACCCGGCTCTCTCCCTTGGCGCGCAGCAGCCGGCGTGCCGGCCAGTCCGCCGCCGAGGTGGTCCGGTACGTGGCCCACGCCTCCACCACCGGTGACACGGTCGTATCCCGCACGGGCACCCCTCCGTTCGTGCGTGGAACAAGCGGAGTCTGTAGTTCCCACTCGCCGCCACGTGCTAACCGTTCCCAGGGCAACAGCTTGATCACAACGGTTACATCCGCGCGTTCCCGGGGGATGAACGTTTGATTGCGCACATCCCAGGGGACTGCTCCCATCGAAGTCGAAACGTTCTCGAAAGAGGTTGTCGAATGGGTGGATGCCGGGTGGGTCTCGTGGGGGCCGGCGGGGTGGCACAACGCCATGCGCGGGTGCTGTCCGGGTTCGACGACGTCGAACTGATCGGGGTGACCGACGTGGTGCCCGAGGCGGCGTCCGAGCTGGCCGCGCGGCACGGCGGGCAGACCTTCCGCGACGTCGCCGAGCTGCTGGCCGCCGGCCCGGACGCGGTGTACGTCTGCGTGCCGCCCTTCGCGCACGGCCCGGCCGAGGAGGCGGCGATCGACGCCGGGGTGCCGATGTTCGTGGAGAAGCCCGTCGCCGTCGACCTGGTCACCGCCGAGCGCGTCGCCGACCTCGTCGCCCGGCGTGGGCTGCGCACCGCCGTCGGGCACCACTGGCGCTACCTGAGCGTGCTCGACCAGGCCCGCGAGCTGCTCGCCGACCGCCCGGTGCGGATGGTCAGCGGCGCCTGGCTGGACAAGGTGCCGCCGGTCGCCTGGTGGGCGCGCCGGGACCGCTCCGGGGGCCCGGTGGTCGAGCAGGCCGCCCACGTGCTGGACCTGATCCGGGTGCTGGCCGGCGAGGTCACCGAGGTCACCGCGTACGGCAACGGCACGCCACCGCCGGTCGACGGCGCCGACATCGACTCGGTGACCACCGCCACGCTGCGCTTCGCCAACGGCGCCGTCGGCACGCTCAGCGCGGCCTGCGTGCTGGGCTGGAAGCACCGGGCGGGGCTGGAGATCCTCGCCGACGGGCTGGCCCTGGCGCTGACCGAGGACGGTCTGCTGATCCGCGACGCCGACGGCGAGCGACACGTTCCCGCCGATCCGGAGGCCGCCCGGGTGGCGGTGGACCGCGCCTTCGTCGACGCGGTACGCGGCGTCGGCGACGACGTCCGCGTCCCGTACGCCGAAGCGCTGAAGACCCAGCGACTGGCCCTCGCGGTGGCCGAATCGGCCCGTACCGGTCAGACGGTGCGGCTCGTCACGCCCGCCGCGCCGGTCGCGCTGTCCAGCGGGGTGACCGTCGATGCGTGATCGGGTGGTCACGGTCACCGCCCCCGGTCGGGTGGAGCTCGTCGAGCAGGAGGCCGCGGCGCTGCGCCCCGGCACCTTCCGCGTCGACACGCTGTTCAGCGGCGTCTCCGCCGGCACCGAGCTGAGCTACGTCAAGGGCACGAACCCCTATGTGAACGTCACCTGGAACGCCGACCTGGGGCTCTTCCAGCCCGGCGAGGCCAGCACCCCGTACCCGGTCACCCGACTGGGGTACATGCAGGTCGGCCGGGTGGTGGAGAGCGCCACGCCGGCCGTGGCGGTGGGCACGGTCGGCGCGATGACCTACGGGCACCGCACCGGCTGGCTGGCCGACCCGGTCGCCGAGCGGTTCGTCGGCCTGCCCGACGACCTGGACCCGCTGCTCGGCGTCTACGTCGCGCACATGGGCCCGATCTGCGCGAACGGTCTGCTGCACGCCGCCGCCGACCTGCACGGCGCGGACGTCCGCTCGCTCGGCGACGGCGTACGCGGCCGGCGGGTCGCCGTGGTCGGCGCCGGCGTGGTGGGTCTGCTGACCGCCCTGCTGGCCCGGCGACACGGCGCCGCCTCGGTGGTGGTGCTCGACCCCACCCCGCGCCGCCGCGAGGTCGCCGAGGCGCTCGGCCTGGAGACCCTCGACCCGGACGCGGACGACCCGGCGGTGGTGCTCAAGACCCGGTGGGCCCACGCCGCCGGCGACCGGGGCGCCGACGTCGTGTTCCAGTGCCGGGGGCAGGGGTGGGCGTTGCAGCTCGCGCTGCGGTCGCTGCGCCCGCAGGGCACCGTGATCGACCTGGCCTTCTACCAGGGCGGCGCGGACGCGGTCCGCCTCGGTGAGGAGTTCCACCACAACGGGCTGGCGCTGCGCTGCGCCCAGATCGGGCGGGTGCCGCGCGGGCTCGCGCCCACCTGGGACCGGGAACGGCTCTCCGCCGAGACCATCGACCTGCTGCGGGCCTACGGGGACGCGATCCGCAAGCACCTCGTCTCGGCGGTGGTGCCGTTCGACGAGGCGCCCACCCTGCTCACCGACCTGGCCGAGCGCCGCCGCCAGGAGTTGCAGGTGGTCCTGGCCGCGTGACCCACCGGAGCGCGTCCGCGGGGTGACACCGCGGGTTACCGTTCCCGCCATGAGCACCCTGAAGGACCGGCCGGTCGGCGACGCTCCCGCGAGCCGACCGGTCGGCCTGTCCGCGCTGCTGCCGTACCTGCGGGAGCACCGCGGCACCCTCGTCGCGGTGGGAGCGCTGTCGCTGCTCGGCTCGGCGGCGTCGCTGGCCCAGCCGCTGCTCACCCGGTCGGTGCTCGACCGGATCGGCGCCGAGCACCCGGTGTCCGCCCTGGTGGCGGTGCTGGTGGCGCTCGTGGTGCTCGGCGCGGCGATCGGCGGGCTGCGCGACTACCTGTTGCAACGCACCGCCGAGGGGCTGGTGCTGAGCACCCGGCGACGGCTCGCCGGTCACCTGCTGCGGCTGCCCATCGCCGAGTACGACCAGCGGCGCACCGGCGACCTGCTCTCCCGGGTGGGCTCGGACACCACCCTGCTGCGGGCGGTCGTCACCTCCGGGCTGTTCGAGACGGTCACCGGGGCGGTGATGGTGCTCGGCGCCGGCACCGCGATGGTGCTGCTCGACCCGCTGCTGTTCGGCGTCACCCTGCTCGGGGTGGCGCTGGGGCTCGGCTTCGCCGCCACCTTCGCCCGCCGGGTCCGGGCGTTGGCCCGCCTCGCCCAGGAGCGCATCGGCGAGATGACCTCGGCGGTGGAGCGGGCCATCTCGGCGGCCCGGACCATCCGGGCCAGCCGCGCCGAGCGCCGGGAGGCGGAGACCGTCACCGGCAGCGCCCACCAGGCGTACGCGGCGGGGCTGCGGGTGGCCCGGGTGCAGGCGCTGATCGGCCCGATCGGCTCGGTCACCGTGCAGGGAGCGTTCCTGCTGGTGCTGGGGATCGGCGGGGCGCGGGTCGCCGCCGGGGCGATCTCCGTCGGCGAACTGGTCGCCTTCGTCATGTACCTGTTCCTCCTGGCGCTGCCGCTGGGCCAGGTGCTGCGCGCGTACACCCAGTTGCAGTCCGGTCTGGGCGCGTTGCAGCGGATCGAGGAGATCCTGGCCGTGCCGGCGGAGGGCGCGGCGGACCGGCCGACGGCCGGGACCGCCACGACGACCCCCCGCCGGCCCGCCCCGATGATCGAGTTCGACCGGGTCGGGTTCGGCTACCCGGGCGGCACGCCGGTGCTGCACGACGTCAGCTTCGCGGTGCCGACCGGCACCCGTACCGCCCTGGTCGGCCCCTCGGGCGCCGGCAAGTCGACGCTGCTGGCCCTGGTCGAGCGCTTCTACGAGGTGAGCGCCGGCGCCGTCCGCGTCGACGGGGTCGATGTGCGGGAGCTGCCCCGCGACGCGCTGCGCGCCCGACTCGGGTACGTGGAGCAGGAGGCCCCCGTGCTCGCCGGCACGCTGCGCGAGAACCTGCTGATCACCGCGCCCGACGCGACGGACGACCGGCTGCGCGAGGTCCTCGACGAGGTCAACCTGAGCCACCTCGTCCAGCGCACCCCGCAGGGCCTGGACGTGCAGGTGGGGGAGGGCGGGGTGCTGCTCTCCGGGGGTGAGCGGCAGCGGCTGGCCATCGGACGGGCGCTGCTGGCCGGCCCCCCGGTGCTGCTGCTCGACGAGCCGACCAGCAACCTCGACGCGCGCAACGAGGCCGCGCTGCGCCGGGCCATCGACGCGGTGGCCGCCCGCCGGACACTGCTGATCGTGGCGCATCGACTCGCCACCGTGGTGGACGCCGACCAGATCGTCGTGCTCGACGGCGGCCGGGTGGTGGCGGTGGGCACCCACGCCGAGCTGACCGCCACCGACCCGCTCTACCGGGAGCTGGCCACCCACCAACTGCTGGTCGCCTGATCCGGCGGCGACGCGGAATCGACATGCCGGCGGATACCCGACCGGCCGGGCCGCGCAAGGCGGCTGGAATCGCGTACCGTTGCCGCTCATGGGTGTGTCGCAACGGTTCAAGAGCAAGTTCCGGCGGTTCCTCCAGCGCCCGGGATCAACCGTGGATCTTGCTCCGCTGGAGAAGCTGCTGCCGGCGATCGAGGCGCGCGAGGATGACCTCGCCGCGCTGGACGACGCCGAGCTGACCGAGGCCGCCGGCGTCGCCGCCGGCTACGAGGAGATCTGCGCCGTCGGCCGCGAGGCCGCCCGCCGGGGCCTCGACCAGCGACCGTACGACGTACAGCTGCTCGGCGCGATGGCGCTGCTCTCCGGCAAGGTCGCCGAGATGGCCACCGGTGAGGGCAAGACGCTGACCGCCGCCATCGCCGCGTACGGGCACGTCCGACTCGGCAACGGGCCGGTGCACGTGCTCACCGTCAACGACTACCTGGCCCGCCGCGACGCCCAGTGGATGGAACCCATCTACACGCTGCTCGGCCTGACCGTCGGCTGGGTCAACGAGGCGTCCACGCCGCAGGAGCGGCGCGACGCCTACAGCTGCGACGTCACCTATGTCTCGGTCAGCGAGGCGGGCTTCGACTACCTGCGCGACCAGTTGGTCACCGACGTGGCCGACCGGGTGCAGCCCGCGCTGGCCACCGCGATCATCGACGAGGCCGACTCGATCATGATCGACGAGGCCCGGGTGCCGATGGTCCTGGCCGGCGCGGTGCCGGGCGAGCAGGACCCGGTGCACGCCGCCGCCGCGCTGGTGCGCGGCCTGCGCAAGGGCCGGCACTACACGGTCGCCGAGGACGGGCGCAGCGTCGCCTTCACCTCCGCCGGCCTGGCCGCCGTCGAGGCCAAGCTCGGCATCGACCTGTACGACGAGGAGCACGTCGAGCAGCTCTCCGCGGTCCACGTGGCGCTGCACGCCCAGGCCCTGCTGCACCGTGACGTGGACTACATCGTCCGGGACGGCTCGGTCGAGCTGATCGACGAGATGCGCGGCCGGGTGGCCCAGCGTCGCCGCTGGCCCGACGGGCTCCAGGCGGCGGTCGAGGCCAAGGAGGGCCTGGACGCCACCGCCGAGGGCGAGGTGCTGGGCACCATCGCCGTGCAGGCGTTCATCGCGCTCTACCCGAAGGTGTGCGGCATGACCGCCACCGCGGTGCTGGTCGGCGACCAGTTGCGGGAGTTCTTCGGCCTGGAGGTCGCGGTGATCCCGCCGAACACCCCGTGTGTCCGCGAGGACGAGCCCGACCGGATCTACGCGACCCGCGCCGAGAAGGACGAGGCGCTGATCGACGAGATTCAGCGCTGGCACGCCAAGGGGCGTCCGGTGCTGGTCGGCACGCTCGACGTCAAGGAGTCCGAGGGGCTGGCCGCCGGGCTCAACGCGGCCGGCGTGTCCTGCGTGGTGCTGAACGCCAAGAACGACGACGAGGAAGCGGCGATCATCGCCGAGGCCGGCGCGTACGGCGCGGTGACCGTCTCCACCCAGATGGCCGGCCGGGGCGTCGACATCCGGCTCGGCGGCAGCGACCAGGCCGACCAGGAGCGGGTGGCCGAGCTGGGTGGCCTGTACGTGATCGGCAGCGGCCGGCACGACAGCCGTCGCGTCGACGACCAGCTGCGGGGCCGCGCCGGCCGGCAGGGCGACCCGGGTGGCTCGGTCTTCTTCGTCAGCCTGGAGGACGACCTGGTCGTCCGGCACGCCGCCGACGCGGTGCCGCCGTCGCCGCGGATGAACGCCGACGGCCTCGTCACCGACGAGCAGGTCGACTACGCGGTCGAGCACGCCCAGCGGGTCGCCGAGGGCGTCAACCACGAGATCCACCGCAACACCTGGCGCTACAGCGTGGTGATCGAGCAGCAGCGCATTGCCCTCGCCGCCCGCCGGGAGCGGCTGCTGACCAGCGACGTGGCCGCGCTGATGCTGCTGGACAAGGTGCCCGAGAAGGCCGGCGAGATGGACGAGGACCTGCTCGCCCGGGTGGCCCGCTCGATCGCGCTCTTTCACCTGGACCGGCTCTGGGCCGAGCACCTGGCCGAGCTGTCGGAGGTCCGCGAGGGCGTGCACCTGCGCGCGCTGGGCCGGCTCGACCCGCTGGACGAGTTCCACCGCGCGGCGGTGCCGGCGTTCAACAACCTCGTCCCGGAGATCGAGGCCCGCACCATCGCCACGTTCACCGAGACCGAATTCGATGAGGATTGGGAGCCCGAGGACGGCACCCTGATCCGGCCGACCGCCACCTGGACGTACCTGGTGCACGACAACCCGTTCGGCTCGGAGCTCGACCGGCTGATCGCCTCGATCGGGCGGCGGCTCAGCGGCGCCTCGCGCTGACCCGACCTTCGGGGCCTCTGCCACACCTCCGGGTATGGCAGAGGCCCCTCCTTACGCCGTTTCGATCCCGGTTTGCGAGGGTAGTAGGGCGGGTCGGTCAACTCGGAAGAGAGCAGACGATGGCACCTGTGACGACGTTGGCGGGATGCACGCGAGGGCGTACGAGGGCAGTGGAACGGTGAACCTGGACACGCGGGAACCGGTGGTCGAGCGACTCGGTGTGCTGGAGACCGCCGCGCTGTTGCGGGAGCTGACCGCCGGCCTGATCGGGTTGACCGATTTCGACGAGGCGCTGCTGGCGCTGGTCCGGGTCACCCGCGACGCGGTGGCCGGGGTGCGCTGGTGCGGTTTCACCGCGCTGCGGGCCGGCGAGCCGGCCGGCGTGGCCGCCTCCGACGAGCGGCTGGCCGGCCTCGACGACCTGCGCCACGGGCCCGACTCGCCGGCGATGAGCGCGATCCGGCGTCGCGAGATGATCCTCGCGGTGGACCTGGCCGGCGAGTCACGCTGGCCGGCCTGGACGCCCCGCGCCCGCGACCTCGGCGTCCGTGGGGTCATCTCCGCCCCGCTGGACATCGACGACCAGGTCATCGGGGCGATCAACCTGTACGCTGCCGCGCCCGACGTCCTCACCCCGCAGCACCAGTTGACCGCGATGCTGCTCGCCGAACACGCCGGCCTGCTGCTGGCCGCCGTCCGGGACCGGAGCCGCCAGCAGGCGCTCGTCGGTGAGCGGGACGCCTCGCTCCTGCACGACGGTGTCATCGGGCAGGCCATCGGTGTGATCATGACGCAGCGCGGCTGCCCGGCGGCCGAGGCCCTCGACGTGCTGCGCACCGCCGCCTCGTCCCTGGACATCCCGCTGCGCGAGGTGGCCGAACGCCTCATCCGGACGGTGTCCCGCCCCCGCGAGACCTGACCTGACCTGCCCGCCGCGCGCCGCCGTGGCGGTGTGGCCGGCTCGGTCGCCGGGAGGTCGGGGCGTCCGAGCCGTGGTGACGGCGCGGTTTCCCGCGAGGATCAGGCCGGGCGTGCCCGTTCTCCCGGTCGGCGGCGAGTTGGGCGGCGTCGTTTCGGGCGACGAGGGGTCGGGTAGCACTCTGGTACTGGTGAGCTGCGCCGACCCTGGGGAGGAACGATGCAGAGCCGGCTGCGGGTGCAGGGGCATCCCATCCAACCGATGCTTGTGACGTTCCCGCTGGGGCTCTTCGTCAGCGCCGCCGTCTTCGACCTCACCGACGTCCTCGGCGGGCCGGCCTTCCTCGGTGAGGTCGGCTACTGGACCGGTGTCGCCGCCCTGTTCGCCGCCGCGATGACGGCGGTCGCGGGCATGGTCGACCTGTGGGACGTGCCGGTCGACGGCACCCGCCGCACCGCCATCGCCTTCAACCTGGTGAACGCGGCCATGGCGGGCCTGTTCCTGGTCACCTGCCTGGTGCGCGCCCACTCGCCGGACCGGGGCGCGACGGTCGCGATCCTGGCCACCGAGCTGGTCGCGCTGACCGCCGGTGGGATGGGTGTGCACCTGGGCGCCCGGCTCATGCGCCAGTTCGACGCGGGCCGGGCCGAGACCGGCGGCCTGGACACCCTCGCCGGTGGCACCGTCGAGGTCGCCCGCCCCCGCCCGTGACCGACCCGGCGCACGCGCCGGCAGAATCGGCGGCCCGGCGCACGCGCCG
>NZ_JBEXHY010000130.1:0-13723 GCF_040608295.1 Micromonospora sp. NPDC005197
TACTAACACCGACCCACATACACTCTTCCCCAACCCCCCGCTTTTCCTATATAGATCTACCACTCCGCGCGAATCCGCCGCGGCTTGGTCGACGGCGACGTCGCCGTCGCCGCCAAGTCCGTCGACGAGGTCGTGCACCTGCTCGCCGAACTCATGGACAACGCGACCGCCTACTCGCCGCCGGGCAGCGAGACCTGGGTGAGCGGCCGCAGCCTCGGCGACCGGGTCATCATCCAGATCAGCGACGAGGGCGTCGGCCTGCCCCCACAGCGGTTGCAGCAGCTCAACGAGCTGCTGGCCCGACCGCCCGCCATCGACGTCGCCGCCGTGCGGGCCATGGGGCTGGTCGTCGTGGGTCAGCTCGCCGCCCGCCTGGGAGCCAGCGTCCAACTGCGTCGCGGCCCCCGCCGCGGCACCCTCGCCGAGGCGACGCTGCCCGCGGCGATGATCCGGTCGTTGCCGCCGGAGGAGTTCCTGCTCGCGCCGGGCCGGCTGTCGCGGCGGGCAGCCCGCACCTCCGCACCCCCGCCGTACCGGCCGCGGTCGGAGCCGACCGCCGGGCACGCCCCCGCGGCGCGGACCCTGCCGGCGGCGCCCGTGTTCCGCCCGACGCCCAGCGCGGACCGCGGCGACGCGCCGACCGAGGAGCTGCTCATCTTCGAACAGGTCAACCACTGGTTCCACGCCGATGTCGTCGACGCCTCCGACGGTCGGCAGTGGTCCAGCCCCGCCGACGACGCCTGGCGTACCGCCGCGCAGGCGCACACGCCCGACGTGGCCGCGACCACCAACTCCGGCCTGCCCAAACGACAGCCGCAACGGCACCTGGTGCCCGGCGGCGTCACCGTGGGGCAGCAACAGCAACGCTCCGAATACCGGGACCCGGCCCAGGTCGCCAGCGCGATGGCCGCGTACGCGCGCGGAGTGGCGGCCCGCCGGCGCACCCCGATCAACCTCGGCAACTCATGACCGACAGGGAGAGCACGTGACCGACCACCAGGACCTCGGCTGGCTGCTGGACAGCTTCGCCGAGCGCGCGACCGAGGTCAGCCATGCGATCGCCATCTCCAGTGACGGCCTGATGGTGGCCGCCACCCGCGACCTGCCCCCGGACCGGGCCGACCAGCTCGCCGCGACGGGCAGCGGCCTGGTCAGCCTGCTGCGCGGCGCGGCGGCCTTCTTCGACGCCGGGGCGGTGATCTCCAACGTCACCCAGCTCGAAGGCGGCTTCATGTTCTCGATGGCCTTCAACGACGGGGCGTCGCTGCTGGTGCTCGCCGCGCCCGAGTGCGACGTGGGCAAGGTCTCCTACGAGATGACGGAGCTGGCCAACCGGATCGGCGACGCGCTGACCCCCGCGGCCCGTGCGGCGCTCGCCCGCAGCCGCTGACCCCACCGACAGACCCCTCCCCTTCCCCTGGAGACGACATGTCCCTCACCACCCCTGCGCGCAGCCGTGCCCTCGCCGCCGTGCTGCTCGCGCTCGTGCTGACCGTCAGCACAGCCTGCGCCGACGACGAGCCCGGCACGACCGGCGGCGGATCCATCAAGATCGGTCTGCTCGCCTCGCTGTCCGGGACGTACCAGTCCGTCGGCAAGGAGATCCGCGACGGCTTCGAGCTGTACCTGGACACGCACGACGGCAAGCTCGGCGGCCGGCAGGTCGACCTCGTCGTCGCCGACGAGGGCAACGGCGCCGCGACCGCCGTGCCGGCGGCGACCAAGCTGCTCAAGCAGGACCGCGTGGCCGCGCTCACCGGCATCGTCGGCGGCGGTTCGGTCGCCGGCGTCTACCCGCTGCTGCAGGAGACCAAGGTCCCCCTCGTCGGCTCCAACGGCCGGCCGGAGATCAAGGACGTCACCCGGGTCTGGCACACCTCGTACCTCTCCGACGAGCCGGGCGCCGCGATCGCCCAGCACGTCCGGGACAACGTCAAGGGCTCGGTGTACGCCATCGGCCCCGACTACCAGGGCGGCTGGGACGAGCTGCGCGGCTTCACCGAGGCGTTCGCCAAGGCCGGCGGAACGCTCGCCAACCCCGACGGCAAGACCACCTTCACCCCGTTCCCGGCCACCACCAACTTCACGCCGTACTTCGCCCGCATCAAGGCCTCCGGCGCGCAGGCGGTCTACACCTTCTACGCCGGCAGCGCCGCCGTCGACTTCGTCAAGCAGTACGCGCAGTCCGAGATCAAGGACGTTCCGCTGTACGCGGCGGGTTTCCTCACCGAGGGCGGCGTGCTCAACGCGCAGGGCGAAGCCGCCCGGGACATCTTCTCGGTGCTCAACTACTCCCCCGACCTCGACAACGCCGAGAACCGTGGCTTCGTCGCGGCGTGGAAGGCCAAGCACGACGGGTCGCCGACGACGTACGCCCTGGCGTCGTACGACGCGGCGGCGGTGCTCGACCGGGCCATCGGGGCCGCCGGGAGCGACCCGACCCCGGAGGCGATCAACGCGCAGATCGGCAAACTCGGGCAGGTCGCCAGCCCGCGCGGCGCCTGGCAGTTCTCCACGGTCACGCACTCGCCAGTGCAGAAGTGGTACCTGCGTCAGGTCCGCCAGGACGGCCGGGCGCTGTCCAACACCGTCGTGGGTGACCTCGCGACCATCGGCCGGTGATCACGGTGGCGGCCGGCCCGAACCGGATCGACCCGTACGTCATCCCGGCGCTGGACGGTGTCGCCTACGGGCTGCTCGTCTTCGTGGCGGCGGCGGGCCTGGTCTTCTGTTTCGGCGTCGCCAACATCCTCAACCTGGCGCACGGCATGCTCTACGCGATCGGCGGCTACACCGCCGCGGCGCTGTTCGACGGCGGCTGGGCGAGTCTGGCCCTGGCGCTGGGTGTCGGCGTGCTGGCCGCCGCCGCGACGGGGGTGCTGCTCGCCGGCCTGCTCACACCGGTCGCCACCGGCAACCACCTCACCCAGGCGCTGCTGACCTTCGGGGTGGCGCTGGCCGGCGGCAGCCTGCTCGTCGCCGGCTTCGGGCCCGACGATCCGCAGGTCCTGGTGCCCGCCGCCCTCGACGGGTCGGTGGCGGTCGCCGGGCACCGCTACGCCGCGTACCGGCTGGTGTTCATCGTGGTGGCCGCGGCGCTCGCGGCCGGGCTCTACCTGACGGTGCGGCGGACCCGGGCCGGAATGCTGGTCCGCGCCGCCGTGGACGACGCGGAGATGGTCGCCTGCCTGGGCGTGAGCCCCGCGCGGATCAGGGTGGGTGTGCTCGCCGCCGGTGGCGCGCTGGCCGGCGCGGCCGGGGTCCTGGGCGCCCCCATCATCGGTCCCGGCGCGGACACCGCCGACACGGTGCTGCTGCTCTCGCTGGTGGTCGTCGTCCTCGGCGGCCTCGGATCCATGGTCGGCACCCTGCTCGCGGCGCTGGCGATCGGGGAGATCCAGACCCTGGGCGTGGCGCTGCTGCCGTCGGCCGCCCCGTTCCTGCTGTTCGCCGCCATGGCCGCCGTACTCGCCGTGCGGGCACGGGGCCTGGCCCTGCGGTGGGCGGCGACGTGAGGGACGAGGTGATCCGCCGGGTACGCGTCGCCGTCGCGACGGTCGTCCTGGCCGGCCTGGTCGTGGCGCCGTGGGTGGTGGACGACTACACCGCGGCGATCCTCGCCCGGACGCTGGCGCTGGGCCTGGTCGGGGTGAGCGTGGCGCTGCTCACCGGTGTCGCCGGCATGCCCACCCTGGGCCAGACCGCGCCGTACGCCGCAGGCGCGTACGCCAGCGCCGTGCTCGGCAGCCAGGTCTCCGACGTCGGCGTCGTGCAGGTCGCCGTGGCGGCGCTCGCCGGGGCGACGCTGGCCGCCGTGACCCTGCCGCTTGTCGTCCCGGCCCGGGGCGTCATCGTGCTGATGATCACCCTGGCCGTCGGTGAGCTCGTCGTGACCGTTCTCGGGCGTTGGCGGTCGGTGACCGGCGGCACCGACGGCCTGGCCGGCATCGATCCGATCCGTCCACTGTGGGGCCTGCCGATCCTGGCCACCGACCAGGCCCGGTATCTCTACACGCTGGTCGTCGTGGCGGCGCTCGTCGGCGCGGTGCTCCTGCTGCTGCGGACCCGGGTCGGGTTGCTGCTGCGCGCCGGCCGGGACGACGAGATGCGGCTGCGGGCCAGCGGGCACCGCGTGGGGCTGTACCTGTCCGGCGCGCACGTCGCCGCCGGGGCGATCGCCGGCGCCGCGGGCTCCCTGCTCGTCGTCGCCCAGCAGTACATCTCCCCCGCCGACTTCGGCTTCGACACCTCCGCGCTGCTCCTGCTCGGCGTCGTCATCGGCGGCACCGCCTCGGTCGGCGGCGCGCTGGTCGGGGCGGCGCTCGTCATCGCCGTACGCGACTGGTTGTTCGGGGTGCTGCCCGGTCACGCGCCGCTGGTGCTGGGCGCCCTGTTCGTGGCGACGGTCTACCTCCTGCCCACCGGCGTCACCCGGGTCCGTCGACCGCGCGGCAGCCCACGACGACCGATCCCCGCGCCGGGCCACCCGGACGCGGCACCCATCCCCGACCGCGGCCCGACGTCGGAGCTGCGCGTATGAACTGCCTGCTCAGCGCCGAGAAGATCAGCGTGCGGTACGGCTCACTCGCCGCGCTCACCGACGTCGACCTGTGCGTGCACGACGGTCAGCGACACGCCCTGATCGGGCCCAACGGGGCCGGCAAGACGACCCTGCTCAACGTGCTCGGCGCCACGACGCGGCCACAGCGCGGCACGGTGCGCTTCGCCGGCCGCGACGTCAGCCGGCTCGGGCCGGCGGCACGGGCCCGCCGCGGCATCAACCGGATCCACCAACGACCCGCGGTCTTCGCGACGCTCACCGCGACCGAGAACATCGAGGTCGCCGCGCTGCCCCGAACGATCCGGCGGCGCAGGTGGTGGCCCGGTGGGACTCGGGACGCGGCCCGCCAGCGCGCCACCGGGTTGCTGGACCAGCTGGGCCTGTCCGACCTCGCGACGGTGCCGGCCGGTCACCTCGCCCACGGCCAACGTCGGCAGTTGGAGATCGCGATGGCCCTCGCCGGCCGTCCCCGCCTGCTGCTGCTCGACGAACCGGCGGCCGGGCTGTCGGCCACCGAGGTCGGCCGGCTGGCCGAGCTGCTGGCGGCGCTGCCCCGGCAGGTCGCCGTGCTGCTGGTCGAGCACCACCTCGACCTGGTGTACGCCCTCTGCGACACCGTCACCGTGCTGCGCGACGGCCGGACACTGGCCGCCGGCACACCGGACGAGATCCGTACCTCGCCGCTGGTGCGGCAGGCCTACGCCGACGGGGTGTCCTGATGCTGTACGTGGAGCGGCTCTGCGCCGGTTACGCCGGGGGAATCGTGCTGCACGAGGTGACCCTGCGGGTACCGCCGGGCAGCATCCAGGCGGTGGTGGGCCGCAACGGGGCCGGCAAGAGCACCCTCGTGCACACCATCGCCGGGCTGGTGCGCGCCTCCAGCGGCCGCATCGAGATCGGCGGCGTCCACGTGGCCGGGCGGCAACCCCACCGGGTCGCCCAGTCCGGCGTCGGCCTCGTCCCGCAGGGCCGGCGCGTCTTCTCCCGGTTGACGGTGGCCGAGCACCTCGTCCTGGCGGCGGCGCCGTGGCGGGCCGCGACACCCGGCGGCGAGGGCTGGACGGTGCCCCGGATCCTCGAACTGCTGCCCCGGCTGGCGGTCCGGCTGCGCCACCGTGGCTGCGAACTGTCCGGCGGCGAGCAGCAGATGCTGGCCATCGCCCGCGCGCTGCTCGGTCAACCACGGGTGCTGCTGCTCGACGAGCCCTGTGAGGGGCTCGCCCCCGACCTGGCCGCGCGGGTCCGCGACCTCATCGGTCACCTGGCCGCCGGCGGGTTGACCGTGCTGCTCGTCGAACAGCAACTCCGCCACGCGCTGGAGATCGCCGACCGGGTCGCGGTGCTGGAGTACGGCCGGGTCGTCTACGACCGGCCGACCGCCGAGGCGCGCAGCGACCCGGGCCCCCTGGAGGCGATGGTCAGCATCGCCGCCACCGGGCCGCCCCCGGCCACCCGATCGACCCCTCGGCTCTGGGCCGACACCCCGTAGGTCACCCGATCCCTCTCGGAGAGGCAGAAGACGATGGCGACTCCCACAGGCGATGCCGCGTACACCTTCGACAACGGCGCACCGGACGCGGTCCCGCAGATGCGGGCGCTGGAGTCCTTCCTGGACCCGATCACGATGCGCCGCCTGGCCCGCCCGGTCCTGCGCCTCGGGTCGACCTGCTGGGAGGTCGGGGCCGGTGGCGGCTCGATGGCCCGACGGATCGCCCGCGCGGTCGGCGCGGACGGCCGCGTGCTGGCCACCGACATCGACCCCACGCACCTGCGGGCGGAGGGCAACCTGAGCGTACGCCGGCACGACGTGCGCACCGAGGCCCCGCCCGGGGACGCGTTCGACCTGATCCACGCCCGTCTGGTGCTGCTGCACCTGCCCGAGCGCCGACGGGTCCTGCGCACCCTCGCCGGCGCGCTGACGCCCGGCGGCTGGCTGGTCGTCGAGGAGTTCGACTGCACCACGCCGGTGCGGGTGCTGAACGCGCCGAGCGACGACGCGGCGAAGCTGTTCGCGCAGGTGATGGACACCATGATGGGTGTGCTGCAGGACCACGGCGCCGACCTGGGGTGGGCGCAGGACGTGCACACCGAGATGACGCTCGCCGGCCTCACCGACGTCGACACCATCACCCACTCGCAGAGCTGGGCGGGCGGGTCGACCGGCACGTCGCTCTACGAGACGAACTCCCGTCAGTTGGAGCCGGACCTGCTGGCGGCCGGCCTGACGCCCCAGCAGCTGAACGCCTTCCGTCGACTGACGCGCGACCCCGCGTTCGCCGTCATGTCGTACCACTTCGTCTCGACGCGCGGCCGTCGGGCCGGTTAGGTCACCGGTGTGACCCGCAGCCGGTGTGCGTGGCGGGCCACACACCCCCTAAAGCATCCTAGGAAAGATCTGCGGCGTCGTTGGCGGGGTTCAGGTGCGCGATCGGGTACTCATGACGTCTTTACAGCTTGCCGGTGAGCGGGTTCTCCACCGACAGTTCGCCCTGATCGATAAGCCAGCTCACGGACTCGAGGATCGCGTCTTCCGGTTCCCAGGCGGGTGCGTAGCCGAGGAGGGTGCGGGATTTCTCGATGGACAGCACGTGGTTGCGCTGCAGGTGGCCCCAGCTGTCTTCGGCGAATTCGGGCGTCGTAATGCTGCGGAACTCATCCCAGGTGATTGATTCGAGTGTCGCCTGCTGTCCGAACCAGCCGGCCGCGATGGTGGCGTAACCGCGCACGTTCAGTGCGTGTGCGGCAACGGCGTGGAAGTCTTCGCCTGCCGCGGCGTCACGGTGGGTGGCCGCGAGCTCGAACACCTGCGCGACGTCGTCGGCGTGCACGTGATGCATCGATTCGGCGCCGCTGCCGGGGATGCGCAGAGTGCGACCGGCGGAGATGTCCGCCCAGGTCTCGGGGTTGGTGTTGCCGAGCACACCCGTCGGGTGCCATCCGGGTCCGACGATGTGACCCGGGTGCACGGAGGTCGTCACCAGGCCGCCGCTCGCGGTTTCCCGTTTGAGGTACTGGGCGATCATTTCCTTCTGGGTGCCGTACTCGTCGATGGCGGGGGTGCCTTCGCCTTCGCTGATGGGCAGCTTGATGCTGGGGCCGTACCGCCACAGCGATCCGCAGTGCACGAGGTGGTCGACCTGGCCGCGGATCGTTTCGACCAGGGCGGTGGTGCTCTCGATGGTGAAGCTGAGCAGGTCGATGACGACGTCGGGGTGCTGCGCCAGGACGGTGGCTCCGAAGGTGCCATCGATGTCCTGCTGCTCGCGGTCGACCACGACCTGCGTGACCTGTTGCCACTCGGGGCTGTCGGAGTACGCCTTACGGGTTCCCCGGCTCATGCTGGTCACGTCGTGGCCGGCGCGTACGAGGCGGGGAACGAGAAAGGTACCGATGTGGCCGCTGCCACCGACGACGAGTACGCGCATGATGATCCGTTCGTTCAGAGGGGCCGGCATGTAAGGGCGGGGTCGCCGCGAATTGAGCGCTTCGGCTCGGTCCGGATCAGGTGAGGTTAGGCAGAGAGCGACTCACGCGCCCGCTGGTCGATGTGCTCCGTGCCGGCCCGTGCGCGACGACTCTGCAGGAACTCTCGCACGTCATCCCGGTGACTCACCCCTCCACGCTACGACTGGGCGGTACGGCGTATGCGGGCCAGCCGAGCCGTCCCGGCGGCTATGGAGAAAAGGTGGCAAACACCCCGAAGGTGACGTCTGGGCATTCACGCCGAGGATCGGGCGGAGATCGACGCCCGCGGCTCGACAGCCAAAAAGTTTTGTTGGGTTCCTACAACACAGCGACGGTTGGTTCGGCGGTTGCGCCATGGCGCTGTCCGTCCGGAGCCGGAAAAGTGACCACTGCCGGGAGCCGTCGACGTCCGGCACGCACATCATGGTCTACCAAAGGGGTCAGTCGGGTGTTCAACCGTGTCGCCATCGTCAACCGTGGTGAAGCCGCCATGCGGCTCATCCACGCGGTCCGAGAGCTGGCCGCGGAGACGGGCAGCCGGATCGAGACGGTCGCCCTCCACACCGACGTCGACCGCACGGCCACCTTCGTACGCGAGGCGGACATCGCGTACGACCTTGGTCCGGCGTCCGCCCGCCCGTACCTGAACCTGGCGACGCTGGAGCGCGCCCTGACCGAGACCGGCGCCGACGCCGCGTGGGTCGGTTGGGGCTTCGTTGCCGAGGATCCGGCGTTCGCGGAGCTGTGCGAGAAGATCGGGGTCACGTTCGTCGGGCCGAGCCCGGAGGCCATGCGCCAGCTCGGCGACAAGATCGGTGCGAAGCTGCTCGCCGAGGAGGTCGGCGTGCCGGTCGCGCCGTGGAGCCGCGGCGCCGTCGAGACCCTGGACGCCGCCCGGGCGGCGGCGGCCGAGATCGGCTACCCGCTCATGCTGAAGGCGACGGCCGGCGGCGGCGGGCGCGGCATCCGCGTGATCACGAACGAGACCGAACTCGCCGACGCGTACGAGCGCACCAGCCAGGAGGCGGCGCGGGCGTTCGGCAGCGGCATCGTGTTCCTGGAGCGTCTGGTCACCGGCGCCCGGCACGTCGAGGTCCAGGTGATCGCCGACGGCCAGGGCACCGCGTGGGCGCTCGGCGTGCGCGACTGCTCGGTGCAGCGGCGCAACCAGAAGGTCATCGAGGAGTCGGCCTCGCCGGTGCTCGACGCGTCCCAGGCGGCCGAGCTGAAGACCTCGGCGGAGCGGCTCGCCGTGGCGGTCGGCTACCGGGGCGCGGCGACCGTCGAGTTCCTCTACCACCCCGGCGACCGGCTGTTCGCGTTCCTGGAGGTCAACACCCGCCTGCAGGTCGAGCACCCGATCACCGAGCTGACCACCGGATTCGACCTGGTCAAGGCGCAGCTGCACGTCGCGTCCGGCGGCCGGCTCGTCGGCGAGCCGCCGGCCGAGCGGGGGCACGCCATCGAGGCCCGGCTCAACGCCGAGGACCCCGACCGGGACTTCGCGCCGTCACCGGGGCGCATCGCGCGGCTGGACCTGCCCGCCGGCCCGGGTATCCGGGTGGACACCGGCGTGAGCGAGGGCGACACCATCCCGGCCGACTTCGACTCGATGATCGCGAAGATCACCGCGTACGGGCGTGACCGCGACGAGGCGCTCGGCAAGCTGCGCCGGGCGATGGCCAACACCACGGTGATCATCGAGGGCGGCGCGACTAACAAGAGCTTCGTGCTCGACCTGCTCGACCAGCCCGAGATCATCGACGCCAGCGCCGACACCGGCTGGATCGACCGGGTCCGGGGCGAAGGCCGACTCGTGACGCACCGGCACTCCGCGGTCGCCCTGGCCGCCGCCGCCATCGAGTCGTACGAGGAGGAGGAGCGCGCCGAGCGGCAGCGGCTGCTGTCGACCGCCGCCGGTGGCCGCCCGCAGGTGCAGCACGCCAGCGGCCGGCCGCTGGACCTCAAGCTGCGCGGGGTCACCTACCGGATGCGGGTGGCGCGGATCGGGGCGCACCGGTTCCGCGTCGGCATCGAGGCGGGCGGCGCCGAGCGCACCGCCGACGTCGAGCTGGACCGCTTCGACCGGCACACCGGCCAGATCGTCGTCAACGGCATCCGGTACCGCCTGCTCACCGGCACGCACGGGCCGACCCACCTCGTCGAGGTTGACGGTGTGACGCACCGGGTCAGCCGCGACGAGGGCGGCGTCCTGCGCTCCCCCATGCCCGCGCTTGTCGTCGCCACTCCGCTGGAGGTCGGCGCCGAGGTCGAGGCGGGGGCGCCGGTGCTGGTGCTGGAGGCCATGAAGATGGAGACGGTGCTGCGCGCGCCGTTCAAGGCCCGGCTCAAGGAGTGCGCCGTCTCGGTGGGCAGCCAGGTGGAGGCGGGCGCGCCGCTGCTGCGGCTGGAACCGCTCGCCGACGAGGCCACCGAGACCGCGGCCGGCCCGAGCGTCGCCAGCGTCGAGCTGGACCTGCCCGCCGCCGACGACAACGCGGGGGCGTACGAGCGCAGCCGGCGCGGTCAGGAGGATCTGCGCGGCCTACTGCTCGGTTTCGACGTGGACCCGCACGACGACCGCAGGGTGCTTGACGACTACCTCGTGGTGCGACGGTTGGCCGCCGAGGACGGGCACCGACCGCTGGCCGCCGAGGTGGACCTCGTCGACGTGTTCGCCGACCTGGCCGAGCTGAGCCGGAACCGGCCGACCGGCGAGGACGGCGGCGCCCACGTCCGCAGCGCCCGGGAGTACTTCCACACCTACCTGCAGAGCCTCGACGTGGAGCGGGCCGGGCTGCCCGACGCCTTCCAGGCCAGGCTCGCCAAGGCACTGAGCCACTACGGCGTCACCGACCTGGAGCGCTCCCCCGGCCTGGAAGCCGCCGTGTTCCGGATCTTCCTGGCCCAGCAGCGCGCGTCCGCCGACGCCACAGTCGTGGCGTCGCTGCTGCGCGAGTGGCTGCGGGAGACCCCGCCGGACGAGTCGCTGCGCGAGCCGGCCGGTCTGGCGCTGGAGCGGCTGATCGCCGCGACGCAGGTCCGCTTCCCCGCCATCGCCGACCTGGCCCGGGGCGTGGTGTTCGCCTGGTTCGCGCAGCCGCTGCTGCGCCGCAACCGGGCCCGCGTCTACGCCCAGATCCGGGCGCACCTGCGACACCTGGACGCGCACCCGGACGCCCCCGACCGCGCCGAGCGCATCGCCGAGATGGTCCGCAGCACCGAGCCGCTGGTGCGTCTGCTCGGCCAGCGCCTGGTCCGTGACCACCTGGACAACACAATCATGCTGGAGGTGCTCACCCGCCGCTACTACGGCAACAAGGCCCTCACCCGGGTGCGGACCCGCGAGGTCGCCGACTGCGCCTTCGTGGTCGCCGAACGCGCGGACTCCAGTGTGGTCTCCACGGCGGTGAGCTTCGACGCGCTGGGCGGGGCGCTGCGTGGGCTCGCCGAGCTGGCCGGCGACGAGGACTCCGTCGACGCCGACATCTACCTCGGCTGGGAGAACCAGCCGGAGGACTTCGACGCGATGGCCGCCGCGCTGCTCCAGGTGATCACCGCACATCCGCTTCCGGCGCAGGTCCGCCGGCTCACCGCCACCGTCGCGGGTCGCGGCGGGGCGGTCATGCACCACCACTTCACCTTCCGCCCGTCGGACGGCGGAATGGTCGAGGACCGGCTGATCCGCGGTCTGCACCCGTACATCGCGCAGCGGATGCAGCTGGAGCGGCTGCACAAGTTCGACCTGACCCGGCTGCCGTCGTCCGACGAGGAGGTCTACCTCTTCCAGTGCGTGGCGCGGGAGAACCCGGCGGACGAGCGTCTCGTGGCGTTCGCCCAGGTGCGCGACCTGACCGAGCTGCGCGAGCAGGACGGCCGGCTGGTGGCGCTGCCGACGACCGAGGACGCCATCGCGGCCTGCCTCGACTCGATCCGCCGGGCCCAGTCGCGGCGGCCGTCGAAGACGCGCTTCACCACCAACCGGATCGTCGTCTACGTCTGGCCGCCGAGCGAGCTGACCCGCGAGGAGATGGAGATGATCGCCGGGCGCGTGCGTCCGACGACAGTGGGCGCCGGGCTGGAGGAGATCCTGTTCATCGCGCGGCAGCGCGACCGTCGCACCGGCGAGCTGACCAAGATCGCGGTACGGATCTCGTTCGACGCCGCGGGCGGCGCGGAGCTGGCCGTCGGCACGCCCCCGGTCGAGCCGGTCGAGCCGCTCGATGAGTACCGGCTGAAGGTGCTGCGGGCCAGCAGCCGCAACACGGTGTACCCGTACGAGTTGACCAGCCGGCTCGGTGACTTCGTCGAGTACGACCTCGACGACGCGCACGCGCTAATTCCGGTGGACCGGCCGAAGGGGCGCAACCGCGCCGCGATCGTCGCCGGTGTCGTCACCACGCCGGCCACGCTGCATCCGGAGGGTGTCACCCGGGTCGTGCTGCTCGGCGACCCGACGAAGTCGTTGGGCGCCCTGTCCGAGCCGGAGTGCCGGCGGGTGATCGCCGCGCTGGACCTCGCGGAGCGGATGCGGGTGCCGCTGGAGTGGTGGGCGCTGTCCGCCGGCGCCCGGATCTCGATGACCTCGGGTACGGAGAACATGGACTGGGTGGCCGCCGCCCTCAAGCGGATCGTCGAGTTCACCCAGGCCGGTGGCGAGATCAACATTGTGGTGGCGGGCATCAACGTCGGCGCGCAGCCGTACTGGAACGCCGAGGCCACGATGCTCATGCACACCAAGGGCGTCCTGGTGATGACGCCGGACTCGGCGATGGTGCTCACCGGCAAGCAGTCGCTCGACTTCTCCGGCGGGGTGTCCGCCGAGGACAACTTCGGCATCGGCGGCTACGACCGGGTGATGGGGCCGAATGGGCAGGCGCAGTACTGGGCGCCGAACCTGACCGCCGCGCGGGACGTGCTGATGGCCCACTACGAGCACACGTACGTCGCGCCCGGCGAGGACGCGCCGCGGCGGGCGAGCACCACCGACCCGGTGGACCGCGACGTCTCCACGTTCCCGCACGACGTGGCGGGCAGCCCCTTCCGCACGGTCGGTGAGATCTTCTCCGCCGAGGCCAACCCGGACCGCAAGAAGCCGTTCGACATCCGGACGGTGCTGCGGGCCCTCGCCGACCAGGACCACCCGGTGCTGGAGCGGTGGGCGGGCATGGCCGACGCCGACACCGCGGTCGTGCAGGACGCCCACCTCGGCGGCATCCCGGTATGCCTGCTCGGCATCGAGTCCCGGTCGGTGCCGCGGCGCGGGTTCCCGCCCACCGACGGCCCGGACACCTACACGGCGGGCACGTTGTTCCCCCGCTCGTCGAAGAAGGCCGCGCGGGCCATCAACGCCGCCAGCGGCAACCGGCCCCTGGTCGTGCTGGCGAACCTGTCCGGCTTCGACGGCTCGCCGGAGTCGATGCGCAAGCTGCAACTGGAGTACGGCGCCGAGATCGGCCGGGCGATCGTGAACTTCCAGGGCCCGATCGTCTTCTGCGTGATCTCGCGCTACCACGGCGGCGCCTTCGTGGTGTTCTCGAAGGCGTTGAACCCGAGCATGACGGTGCTCGCGCTGGAGGGGTCGTTCGCCTCGGTGCTCGGCGGCGCTCCCGCCGCGGCGGTGGTGTTCTCCGCCGACGTCAACGCCCGTACGGCCGCCGACGAGCGGGTGCGAGCCCTGGAGGCCCGCGTCGCCGC
>NZ_JBEXHY010000131.1:0-13398 GCF_040608295.1 Micromonospora sp. NPDC005197
TGTTGAACATTCAAAGGCCAGAGCGGGGGGGCCCCGCCCCACAAGACGGCCGGCGGGCGGGGGGGGGGCCCCCCGCCCCCCCCCCCCCGCGCCCCCCCCCCAACGGCGCACACCCCCGGCGCCGGTCACCAGCTCGGTACCGGGGGTGCGGGCCACCGTCAATCGGTCGTCGCGGCGAGACGAGCGTCAAACGGCCGTACGCGACCACTGCTGGTTGGCGCCGGTGTTGCACGGATACTGCTTGAGGATCACGCCGTCCGCCGTCGATGCGGCAGGTACGTCCACGCACTTGCCGCTGTGCCGGGCGCGGAGTTGGAAGTAGCTGCCGTTGGCGACCATCTGGAATTGCTGGTTGGTGCCGGTGCCACAGGTGTACTGGACGAGTTCGGCGCCGTCGGCGGTCGAAGCGCTCACCACATCGAGGCACTTTCCGCTGTGTCGGCTGATGATGCGCCAGTAGCCACTGCCGACGTCCTGGAACTGCCACTGCTGCCACGCGTTGCCGCCGTACGTGTACTGGCCGACCCGCGCGCCGTTGTCGGTGTTCGGTTGCTGGACGTCCATCGCCTTGCCACTGTGCCGCACGGTGATCCGGTAGAACGTTCCCGTCGTGGGCGGAGGCGTCGTCGGACCACCGTCGATGGTGTCGCCCCAGGCGTACCGGATCCGGTCGGCGCCGGAGGTGTTGCGGACGGTCAGGCTGAGGTTGGTGCCGCTGCCGCCGAGGGCGAACATCGAGTACCAGTCGTATCCGATGGTGCCCGGCTTGCCGCCGAGGGCGGGCCAGTAGGTGCCGCCCATCTGGTTGTCGCGCATGACCTGGGCCAGCGCGCGGATGTAGCGCACGAAGTTGTCGGTGCTGCCCGCGTCGGCGTAGTTGCGGCCGTCGTTCATGGGAGCGCCGAACTCGGTCGCTACCCCGCGGGAGGCGCAATTGCCCAGGCGGGTCTGGATGTGGCTGCGGAAGGCGTCGTAGGTCATCGCGCCGTAGAAGAACGCGTAGTAGTGGAAGGACAGCAGGGTCGAGTTGAAGCGGGTGTCGTTGCAGATGTCGCGCAGATCCTGGCTGAAGCCGGTGCCACCGATGAGCACCCGGCCGGGCACCGCCGAGTAGTGGTAGCTCAGCCAGTTCGCCGCGACGTCGCGCCACTCCGCCGAGCTGTAGCCGTGCGGTTCGTTCATCGGCTCGAAGTAGACGTTGGTGTTCGAGCCGTACGTGTTGGTCACCGTGGACCACATCGCGTTCCACGCGGCGAGGTTCGTGATCCTGCCGCCGGAGGCCGCGCCGTCCTCCCAGTAGGCGAGGATGACTTTGAATCCGCGGGCGGTCGCGGCGTCGATGGCGCCGCGGTACGCCTCCCACCACGCCGTTCCGACCGTGTGGGTGTTGATGGGCAGCCGGACGGTGTTGACCCCCATGGTGGAGGCCATGCTGTCGTAGAGGGCGTTGGCCTTGGCCCGCACTGTCGCGTTGCTGTCGGACGAGCTGAGGCCCTGCACCACGAGCGGGCCGGTGCTGAAGTTGTCACCCAGTACGGCCCAGTTCATACCGCGGAACTGGCTGGTGGCGGCGGTGGCCGGCGACGACGTGACGACGACGATGCCAACCAGCGCGGTCATCGCGCTCAGCAGAGCGATCAGGAGTCGGCGCAGCGACCGAGGGCTCCGCGACGCGTGGCCGTGAGACAGCCTTTTCCGTTTCATGACGGGTCCAATCGACATGGGTCCTTCTCCTTCGCGAAGGGCGGGCGACCGACCTAAATGTGAGCGTTAACAGCTCCGAGGGGGCGCGTCCCAGGGCCGCGCAGTGGGGAGCGGTGGGTGACCTGCCGTGCCGGTGTCGCCGACGAGGCAGACGCCATGTGTCCAGATCATTAAGTACGTGTTGCGGACAAGTGTTAGCGATCGCATCTGGGGTGTCAAGGCATCGGCGATGCTCGTTCGACTTGGCAGGACAGACGGCCGCGAAGGGTGAATCCACTCCGCGGGCCCACGTCGAGGCAATCGCGGACGTCATACGTCACACCATGATGCTAGTCTATGCACCGCAGGGCTCACCGCCAGCCGTCGCCCCGGCGACCAGAACCGGCCGTCGCGGCGTCGGCACCACCCTCGACGGTCTGTGAAGGACCGCCTCGCGGCTCCCGCGCCGGCCGGTGACGCCCCACGCCCACACCACCAATGGATCTTCGTCCACCACAAGGAGGCGCAGCTGTGCCACTTCGCAAACTCTCCAGCCCCTGGATAGGGGCCGCCATGGCGGTCATGGTTCTCGTCGCCGTCGGGGCGTACATCATCGTGGCTGGCGGATCGGCGGCCGCCGCCACCACCGCCGGCTGCGGCAAGGCGCCCGGACTGAACAGCGGCACCCACACGATCCAGAGCAGCGGAAAGAGCCGCAGCTTCATCCTTCGGCTGCCCGACAGCTACAACAACACCTATGCCCACCGACTGGCGTTCGGGTTCCACTGGCTGGGTGGCACCGCCGATCAGGTGGCGTCGGGCGGCACCGACGGAGCGGCGTGGGCCTACTACGGCATGCTCTCCCAGTCGAACAACACCACGATCTTCGTTGCCCCGCAGGGCATCAACAACGGCTGGGGCAATTCCAACGGTGAGGATGTGACCTTCACCGACGACATGGTCCGCGTCATCGAGAACGCCCTCTGTGTCGACACGACGCAACTCTTCTCGGTGGGATTCAGCTACGGCGGCGCGATGAGCTACTCGTTGGCGTGTTCCCGGCCCACCGTGTTCCGTGCGGTCGCGGCGATCGCGGCGCCCGGGGCGATCAGCGGCTGCAGCGGCGGCACCCAGCCAGTGGCGTACCTGGGGATCCACGGCGTCAACGACAACATCCCGAACGGACGGGCGTTGCGCGACAGGTTCGTCCGCAACAACGGTTGCGCCGCGCAGAACCCGCCGGAACCGAGGGCGGGCAGCCTGACCCACATCACCACCGCCTACTCGTGTCAGGCCGGCTACCCCGTGGTCTGGGCAGCGTTCGACGGCGGCCACCAGCAGGGTCCGGTGGACGGGTGTGCCGGCTGCGAGAGCGGCGCGCGGAGCTGGGTCAAGCAGGAGGTGTGGAGGTTCTTCACCCAGTTCGGCTCGACCGTGCCGCCCACCACTCCCCCGCCCACCACGCCCCCGCCGTCGAGCCCACCGCCCGGCCAGCAGAACGTGCTGATCGCGGGTAGCCAGTCCGGCCGGTGCATCGACATCCCCAACTCCAGCACCACCAACGGAACCCGCGCGCAACTGTGGGACTGTCACGGTCGCACCAACCAGCGCTGGACCCACACCGCGAGCCGCACCCTGACCGTCTACGGCAACAAGTGCCTCGACGCCAGCGGAGCGGGAAGCAGCAACGGCACCGCGGTCATCATCTGGGACTGCAACGGCCAACCCAACCAGCAGTGGAACCTGAACGCCAACGGCACCATCACCGGAGCCCAGTCGGGGCTCTGCCTCGACGCCGTCAGTTCCGGCACCGCCAATGGGACGCAACTGCACCTCTGGGCCTGCCACGGGGGCGCCAACCAGCAGTGGAGCACGCGCGCCTAGTGCCGCCTCAGGCAACGCTGAGCCTGTCGGAGACGCGCCGCTCGGGTCCTTTCCCGGGCGGCGCGTGGCCGTCCGGCTGTCCGGGTGGCCGAGTGGGGCAGCCATCGCTACAGGCCCACACTGCGCAGGGTCGGTACGGTCTGACCCACCCAGGCGAGCGCGGCGTCCTCGCGGGCGCCCTGGGTGCGTTGTGTGCCGGCCAGGAACCACAGGAAATAGGTGGTGTAGCCGGGCGCGCTGACCACTGTGTGGTACCCCTCGGGCATCATCTGCATCACATGCTCGCGGATGGTGACGTTCTCCTCGTACCCGTCGTCGGTGTAGACCCGGCTGATGCCGAACCCGTCCGCCGGGTTGACGCGGTAGTAGTACATCTCCTCGTGCGCAGCCTCGGCGGGCAGGTCGTCGACCTTGTGCCGGTGTGGCGGGTAGGTGCTCCAGTTACCCGAGGGCGTGTAGGTCTCGCCGACGATGAGCCGGCGGGCGGGCAGGTCCGGTTGCGAGACTTCGGTGAGGATCTGGTGGTAGGTACGGGCGAAGTTGGCCGCTCCCCAGCGGCCTGTCACGACCTGCTCCGGTGCGATGACATAGGGGTCGGTGGTCAGCTCGCTGGGGGCGCTGGGGAGGGCGATCTCCACGGCGGTGACCGCCTCGACGGTCACCGAGGAGCCGGCCGGGATGTAGACCGAGTGCGGCTTGCCGGAGAAAACGTCCGGTCGCTGGCCGACCTGCGGGAAGTGGCGGCCGGCGACGGTGAAGCTGGCCGTGCCACCGAGGATGACGGCCAGGATCTCCCGGTCACCGGACTCGCCGGTCCAGGACTCGCCGGCCGACAGCCGCAGCAGGGTGAAGTCCAGCAGACGGCAGGGATTGAAGGGCAGCGTGTTCCGGCCGTCGACGGCGGGAATCGCGCAGTGGTAGCGGTAGTCCATGGTCACCTTTCGGAGGATGCGGACGGTGCGGGTCGATCGCGGTGGTCACCAGGGGCTGGCCCAGCCAGGGATCGTGGCGCGGGTGAGGGCTTCGAGATAGAAGTAGTCGCCCCACAGGGTTCCCTCGTCGACGCCGATGCCCTTGGGTTTGTCGTAGACGCCGTGCAGGATCAGCGCGTTCGAGACCGGATGGCCACCGGTGGAGTAGTGGACGATGAGCGAGCGCAGGATCTCCGCGGCGGCTGTCCGGTACCGGTCGGCGCTGGCCGTGTCGGTAAGGCCGTCTGCCAGTTCGACCAGGCCGCAGGCGGCGATGGCCGCGGCCGAGCTGTCCCGCTCCTGGCCGCTGCCGTCGCCGAACTCCAGATCCCAGTACGCGACGTGGTCCTCGGGCAGGTGGGCGAGGAAGCGGTCGGCGCAGGTCCTCGCGGCGGCAAGCAGCGCCGGGTCGCCGACGTGCCGGTGGTTGAGGCTGAACCCGTAGATGCCCCATGCCTGCCCACGCGCCCAGCAGGAGTGGTCGGAGTGGCCCTGTTCAGTCTCCCCGCGTAGCGGCGCACCGCTGTCCGGGTCCCAGTAGAAGGTGTGGAAGGTGGTGCCGTCCGGACGCAGGATGTGCTGGCGAAGCTGAGCGGTGTGCCGGCGGGCCGCGGCGGCGTAGCGGTCGTCGCCGGTGGTCTGGCTGGCCCAGAAGAGCAGCGGCGTGTTCATGAGGCTGTCGATGATCGTGCGGCCACGTTGGCGGGGGTCGTTCAGGTCGCCCCAGGCCTGGATGATTCCGGCGGGTTCGAGGACGCGCGTCATCAGGTGGTCGGCGGCGGCGAGAGCGGCGCCTCGGGCCCGCGCGTCGCCGGTACGGCGGGCCGCGGTGACGCAGGCGAGGGTGTAGAGGAACCCGAGGTCGTGGGTGTCCAGGTCGATGCCGCGGGTCATCCGGGCCGCGAAACTGTCCACGTGGGAGAGCGCGGCCCGCCGGTGGCGCTCCGCACCGGTCAGATCATGTGCCAGCCAGAGCATCCCGGGCCAGAAGCTGGTGGTCCAGCCGACGTTGGCGCCCTCGGGCTGGCCTCCGCTCGCTGGCCGGAGCGGGTAGCGGTTGGCGGCGGTGGTGTCCGCGGGGTACCGGTCGCCGAAGGTGACGATGTTCGCGTCGACCGTGCGTATCGCGGCGGCCACCGCGGCCGCCGTGGCTTCTGCGTCGGAGCTGGGACGGACGTCGGTCGCCGTCATGGATGCTGTTCTCCCTCGTGGGTACGGTCCGGTGCCGGGCAGGTGCGTTGTCGGCGTCCCGGCTCGGTGGCCGGAACGCGGTGCTCAGGTGCTCTGCGGTGCGGTCGCCGGTGGGTCGAGGGCGGCGCGCAGGGTGAAGCGGCTGTTGGCCCATACGACGTAGAGCAGTGGCGCGGCGGCGAGGCCGAGCGCGATCGCGGGACGGGCCGCCAGGATCTGTGCGAGCAGCACGAGGACGAGGAGAGAAACGGCGGTGAGGTACCACCGGCGCACCGCCAGATACACGCAGGCGCGGGCCACCTCACGTAACCGCGCGGTGGGTCGCTCGGCGACGGTCACCAACCCCAGCAACGTGGTAGCGACGGTGAGGACGATCAGGGTCGCCAGCACCGGCAGGGCGAGTGCCCCGACCCGGTGGCCCCACGCGGCGCGGGCGTCGACGGCGAGCACGACCAGGGCAGCCACGGCTGCCGCCGTCCAGAGCATCGCCGGCCGGGCGGTGGCTCGCCAGGCGCGGCCGTAGGTGCGCAGCACGCCGCCGGTGTCGCCGGCCGAATAGGCGGACATGACCGCGAAGACCGCACAGAGCCCGGGCGCGCAGAGCGGGGCGGTCAGCGCGTACAGCGGCCAGGAGCGCGCCGCCTCGGTGGTGAACGCGAGCGTCACCAGTGGCAGGCAACCGAGCACCAGCAGCAGGTTGCTGACGAGCGCGACGTAGATCCCGTCGAAGACGGCGGCGATGGTGTTGTGGCGCGAACGCATGGGCCTCAACCCTTCAGTCCGGTCGTGGCGATGCCCTCGATGAAGTAGCGCTGGCCGAGCAGGAAGATGACAGCGACGGGCAGCACCGACAGCACGGAGCCCGTCATGATCAGTGCGTACTCGGCGTTGTACTGGGAGATGAAGGTGTTGAGACCCAACTGGATGGTGCGCAGCTCCGGACTGCGCAGGTAGATGAGCGGGCCGAGGTAGTCGTTCCAGGTGGTCACGAACGTCAGCAGGGCCAGGCTGGCCAGCGCCGGTCGGGACAGCGGCAGCATGATCCGTCGGTAGATGCCGAACTCGCTGAGCCCGTCCACCCGCGCCGACTCGCTCAGCTCCTCGGGGATCGTCTCGTAGAACTGCTTCATCAGGAACACGCCGAACGCGCCGAACGCCTGTAGCGCGACGATCGACCACAGCGTGTTCGACAACTGCAACTTCGACAGGAGGATGAACTGCGGAATCATGTACGACTGCCAGGGCACCGCGATCGTCCCGACGTACGCCAGGAAGAGCGCGTTGCGGCCGGGAAAGCGGACCCGGGCGAAGCCGTAGGCGGCGAAACTGCCGGTCACCACCTGGAGGAGGCTGACGACCACCGACAGCAGCAGCGTGTTTCCCAACCAGGTCGTCATGTCCGAGCGCTGCCAGATGTCGAGGTAGTTTCGCCACACCACGGGATCGGGGAGCCAGGTGATCGGGATGGTGAAGACGTCGCTGTTGGTTTTCAACGACGCCACCACCATCCAGTAGAACGGCAGCAGCAGCGCGGCCGCCGCGAGCACGAGGGTGGCGTACCCGACGAGCCGCCAGCCCCGGGACCGGACCGGTCGGCCGGGCGCGCTGCGGTTGCGGGGCGCGGCGACGGCCGGGGTGGGCAGGGAGAGGTCGGTCGCGGTCATCAGCTGTTCCTCCGCTTGTTGACCATGAACTGGATGACCGTGATGCTGAAGCAGATGGCGAACAGGACGATGGAGACCGCCGAGGCGTAGCCGAACTGATTCTCCTCGAAGCCCTTCTGGTAGATGTACTGCGAGAGCACCAGTGTCGACTGGCCCGGCCCGCCGCCGGTCATCACGAGGATGAGGTCGAAGACCTTGAAACTTTCGATGGTGAGCAGCACTGTGACGAAGAAGGTGGTGTGTCGTAACCCGGGGAGGGTCACGTGCACGAACCGCTGCCACGGTGAGGCGCCGTCGGTCTCGGCCGCTTCGTAGAGCTGGGCCGGGATGGTCTGCAGGCCGGCCAGGAACAGCAGCATGTAGTAACCCATGTACCGCCAGGTGCCGACGATGATGACCGCAGGCATCGACCAGGTCGACGACGTGGTCCAGCCCGGCGCATTGTCCACCCCGACGACACCGAGGAGGGCGTTGATCGGGCCGTACTCCGGGCTGAACAGCTGGTTCCAGACGATCGCGATCGCCACGATCGAGGTGATGTAGGGAAAGAAGGCGACGGTGCGGAAGAACCGTACGCCGCGCAGTTTGCGGTTGAGCAGCAGCGCCAGCCCGAGTGCCGCCGCGAGGGTCAGCGGGATGTGGAAGACCGTGTAGTAGACGGTGTTGCGCAAAGCGGTCCAGAAGCTCGCGTCGCCCCACATTCGCCGGAAGTTGGCGGTGCCGGTCCACTCGGCCACCCCGAAGACGTTCCAGTTTGTGAAGGCCACGTAGAACAGCACGACGACGGGGAGCAGGGTGAGCACGGCGAAGCCGACGAAGTTGGGCAGGATGAACGACCAGCCGGCGACAGTGTTGCGCGACACCAGCCGCCGGTTCCTGGGTCTCGTGCGCGGCAATGTTGCCATAGGGAGTCTCCGGAAGCGTTCGGCATGGTGGCGGGACCGGCGTGCGACGGAGGCGCGCCGGACCCGCCAACAGCTCACTGGTTGAGGACCTCGTTCTTGGCACGGGTCTGCGCCTTGCTCAGCTCCGCGTCGACGCCCTTGCTGTCGGAGAGGATCGCCGAGTGCGTCTCGTTGAGGAGGTTCTGCAGGCCGGCGGTGTGCTTCGACACCGGGTTCTCCGGCTTGATGGTGTGCGTGGTGTAGGCGAACTTCGACAGGTCGTCCTGCGGTACGCCGTCCAGCCCGAACAGCGTCGCGGTGACCGCGTCGGTGACCTGGGCCGGGGTGATGCCGATCGCGGCCAGCGCCTTGCCGGCATCCGGGCCGGCCGCGTACTGGAGGAAGGCCTTGGCCGCGGCGGTCTTGGACTTGCTGATCTTCGGGTTGATCCCCAGGCCGGTCGGGTCACCGAAGGTGACAGGCGTGGCGGAGGTGCCGGTGGTGGACTTGTCGAACTGCGGCGCCGGAGCAATCCCCCACTGGAACGTGTCGGCGTCACCGCTCTGTCGCTGGTTGAGCAGCGTGGCCACGTACCAGGTGCCCATCAGCAGCATCGCCGACTGCTGCTTGCCGAACTGCGCCTGGTAGGTGAGTTTGTTGGTCTTCGCGGTGCCGAAGGTCGGCTGCGCGCCGGCCGCCTGCAGGTCCAGTGACCGCTCGTAGTACGGCTTCAGGTAGCCGAAGTCCCCGGAGAGCAGGTCCGCGTTGGGGGTCTGGGCGAGCGCGAATCCCTGCACTGTCGACTGGAAGGTGTGCTGGTACGCGCCGGTCGCGTTCGAGCCGGCCCCCTTCAGCCCGGTGTGCAGCCGCTTCGCCGCGTCGGTGTAGTCGTCCCAGGTCCAGCTGCCGTCCGGCGGCGCCACCTTCGCCTTTGCGAACAGGTCCTTGTTGTAGAACAGCACCCACGAGTCCTGCCGGTACGGCACCGCGTACGCCTTGCCGTCCACCTGGTACGACGAGAGCGCCGGCACCGAGTCGAGACCGGCGGTGACGTCGGAGACATCGAGCAGCTGTCCACCGCTCTGGTACGTGTAGAAGTTCTTGAGGTTCTTCATCACGTAGACGTCCGGGGCGGTGCCGGCGGCCAGGTCCGTGATCATCTGGGTGTCGTAGTCGTTGCCTGGGGCGTACTCCTTGAGCTCCACCGTCACGTTCGGGTGGGTCGCCTTGAAGCCGTCGGCGAGCGTCTTGAACTCGGGCGTGGACGACAGACTCCAGCCAGCCAGGGTGATCGTCACCGGGGCATTGGGGTCGACTGGCTCGTCTCCGCCGCCGCAACCGGCGAGAACAAGCGTCAGGGCCGTCGCAGCGCTGATGACGGCCGGTATCGCACGCTTCATCCCTCTCTCCTTAGGTCAAGGGGCCCGGACGGGCCCGCACTGCTACCAGGACGCCTGGGTGGGCCTGGCATGCTCGGTGTCCAGACGGGTCGACGTGCCGATCCCGTCGGGCCAGTCGACCGCCAGGTGGAGACCGCGGCCGTCCTCGTCGGCCACGGCCTGGCCTACCTGCCCCACCGTGGCTGCCGGCACCGCGGACAGCTCGATGAAGGCCGCGACCCAGTCGCCCGGCCGGACGGGGTGGTCCAGCCAGGGCACTACCAGCCCGCCGGCCAGGGGCCCGCCGTGCGCAAGGGCGGTGGCACCGGCCGTTCCGTCCCCGCGAACGCTGTCGAGCCTGCTGGTCAGGCCGGCCCCGGTCAGGGCCACCGCCCGTTCGCCAACGGTTGCCGTCGCATCCCCGGCAATGGCCCAGCCGCCGATCCGCAGCCGCAGCGCAGCCGCTTCGACGCCGTCGGCGAGGTCGTCGACGCGGGTCAGACGTAGTTCCCAGGGGCCACGGACCAGCGAATACACAGTGAGGTGCCCGGCCGGTCGGGACCGGCCCACGCGGCCGCCGCCGTGATCGCGCTGACCCGGATCCGGGTCGACCCAGTGGGCGAGGGCACGTGACCCGGCCACGCCCACGCCGTCGGTGTCGACGTGCACGGTCAGCAGGCGCATGCCGGCGCGGTGGGTGACCTGGCCCGCGTGGTCGACGAGAGTGACGGACTGGTCGAGCGGGCTGGCCCAGCCGCTGTCGTCGAGGACGGGGCTGGTGGCGGTGGAGTAGCCCAGTCGCGCGTAGAGCGGGGAATCTGAGACGGTGGCGCCCTCTACAGCGTGGTCGGTGCCGTGATTGATGACCCGGACGATGCCGTCGGCACGGGTGCCGGAAACCAGCCAGCCTGGCGCGTGCACCGCCCGCACCGTGTCCCGCTCCTCGACTGGCAGCGGCTCCTCGGAGGCCGTCCACACCGGATGTTCGGCGGGTAGCGCGATGCCGAGCAGGCCCTTGCTGGCCCAGTAGGGCGAGCCCGGTCCGGAGTACGACTGCGCCAGTCGCGGCCACGACCGGTGCCAGCCGAGGGTGAGCAGACCTCGTTCGTCCAGGGCCCCGTTGGCGACGAAGTGGCGCACGATGCGGGTGGCCGCGCGACGCAACTGGCCGAGGCTGACCGAGGGCACGCCGGCGATCGCGCCGACCCAGAACGGCGCCGCCGCGGCGAAGCGGTAGATCAGGCTTCGCCCCTGGATCAACGGTGACCCGTCGGCGCCCACGAGCGTGACCGCGTCGCCCAGGAAGCGGTCGAGGCTGGCCAGGTCCCGATCGCGGCGCTGCTCGGCCAGGTCCGCGGCGCCGGCCATTCGGGCCCACAGCGTCGGATACAGGTGCAGGGCCCAGCCCACATAGTGGTCGTACGCGCGGTGCGGCCCGTCGGACATCCAGCCGTCCCCGCGGGCGAAGCCGTCGTGCGTGCTCAGGTCCGCGGCCATCTCGTCGATCGAGTACGGCCCACCCACCGAACGCAGGAACGTCTGTACGACCAGCCGGAACCACACCCAGTTGATCTGTGGATACGTGTCGTCGCCGACCGCCGGGCGCAGGTAGTCGACTACCCGCTCGTGCACCGCGGACGGCATCCGGTCCCAGATCCACGGGCGGGTCATGTCCAGGACCAGCGCGATGGAGGCGGCTTCCACCTTCGCCTGGGGGTGTTCGTCCAAGCGCACCCAGCGGTCGGGGGAGCTCGGATCGGTGCCGGCGGCGATGCCGGCCGCGTACCGGTCGACGAGCTCGTCCATGCCCACTCCCCTGGCCCCCGCGATGCGGAAACCGGCCAGGAGGAAAGTGCGGGCGAAACCCTCGAGGCCGTCGACGGCCCGCCCGTAACCGCCCTTTCGCCCGGGAAGACTGACGAGAGCGTGACCGGGCGACGCGAACGGCCGGACCGCGGCGAGCATCCGGTCGGCGAGGGCCAGCCAGTCGTCCCGGCTCCAGGTCGCGGCATCCGAGGCCGTCCCCGGCGTTGACCGGCCGGCCGTCCTGGACGTCATCCCAGATCCTGTCGCATCGATCCGTCTCCATGGAAGGTGGCGAGCGGCGCGTTGCCCGGAATGTGACGCTCCGGCATCCGCAGTGTTTCCGAAGTAAAACGCTCACATCAGAGCAAGTCAATGCTGTTCTCAAACCAGACGAACACATACGATCAAAAGGACACACGCCGTCACCGGGATCGACGGCGGCCGGAGCTACCGATGCCTGCCCACAAAACGGTCACACACCCCCTAATCATCCGGTCGAAGACCGGACCTCCGGCCCGTGACCCGGTCGACCCCCGCCGCACAGGGGACTCAGCGACGCCAGCAACGCCACAACTGATCTGATACGATCAGAATCGCTCACAGCTGCTCGGTCGGCCCGAGGGCCATAGCCGTCGCGCGCAGCCGCGTTCAACCCGGTCGGCAAGCTCGTCGTCACGGCGCGATACCTTTCGCCGCACGAAGCGTTCCTCGGAGGTCCCCATGACCAAGGACAGTCCTGTCGTCGCCACGGCGGAGACTTCCCGCGCGCCGCTTCAGGTCGCCCGCCGCCAGCAACTGTTGGCAGCCCTGCAACGCGACGGCTCGATGCGCATCTCCGACCTGTCGCACGTGCTGGGCGCCGCGCCGGTCACCATCCGGCGCGACATCGCGGAGCTCGCCGCCGAAGGGTTGGTTCGCCGGGTCCATGGTGGAGTCGCTCTGATCCTGCCGGACGACGTCCCGGCAGCCGAGGAGCCGCCCGACGCTGGCCTGAACCCGCTCGTCGGGCGCGCGGTCGGCATGCTCGTGCCCTCATTGGACTACTACTGGCCGGACGTGGCGCGCGGTGTCGAGGGCGCCGCCCGCGAGCTGGACATGCGTGTGGTACTGCGCGGCTCCTCGTACGACACCGAGGACGACCAGCCGCAACTGGCACGCCTGGTGGGGCGGATGGACGTGGACGCGCTGATCATCGCGCCGAGCATGGACGCGCCGACCGCCGAGCGCACCATCGAGTGGCTCGACCAGGTCGGCGTCCCGGTCGTCCTGCTGGAACGCACCGCCACGGTAGGCAGCCATCACGCTGTCATGGAGTCGGTGGTCACCGACCATGCGCTCGGTGCCGCCATGGCCGTACGCCACCTCACCTCGCTCGGACACCGCAAGGTCGGCCTGGTACTCGACGCCAACAGCCCCACCAGCCAGCACGTGCGGCGTGGCTGGCTCGACGCCACGACCGAGTGCGACCTCGACTCGAACGCGACAGTGGTGGCCGTGGTACCCGACACACGGTCACCGGAGCGGGACACGGTGCTCGACAACGTGCTCGACCGGTGCCAGGCGACCGGGACGACGGCCCTGCTGGTGCACGCCGACGCCGAGGCGATCGCGCTGGTGCAACACTGCGAGGAGCGGCACCTGTCCGTTCCCGGCGACCTCTCCATCGTGGCGTACGACGACGAGGTCGCCGGGCTCTTCAGCCCGCCGCTGACCGCGGTCCGACCGCCGCGACGCTCGATCGGACGGGCTGCCGTGCGTCTCGTCGCCGACCGGCTCGCCGACCCCGACCGCCCCACCCACCGGATCGTCATCAGCCCATCGCTGCGGGTCCGGGGGTCGACCGCGCGGCCACCCGCGTAAGGGGGCTTCCAGTCCCCGCCTGGGGAACGTTCAGCCAGTCGAAGACGCGCCGCTCGGGTCAGGTCCCGAGCGGCGC
>NZ_JBEXHY010000132.1:0-13371 GCF_040608295.1 Micromonospora sp. NPDC005197
GCCCCGGGCGCCGCAGCCGGCGGCGCCCGGGGCGCCCCACGATGGGCTCTGTGCGTAATTCGCCCGCTTATGTGCCACTGCCGTTAGTCTGGGCCGGTGCGGGGCGGACCGGAGAACGAGACGACGACCGACGAGCGTCACTCGTCCCGGGTGGCGTTCGAGGTCAACGGCGACCGCCGTGAGCTGACGCTGGACAACCGCACCACCCTGCTCGACGCGCTGCGCGAGCACCTGGGTCTGACCGGGGCGAAGAAGGGCTGCGACCACGGCCAGTGCGGCTCCTGCACGGTGCTGCTGGACGGTCGCCGGGCGAAGAGCTGTCTCGTCTTCACGGTCACGGTGGACGGCCGGTCGGTGCTGACCGTCGAAGGGCTCGCCGGTCCGGACGACCTGTCCCCGTTGCAGGCCGCGTTCGTCGCACACGACGCGTTCCAGTGCGGCTACTGCACCCCGGGGCAGCTCTGCTCCGCCCGGGGCATGCTCGACGAGGTCGCCCGGGGATGGCCCAGCGCGGTCACCGACGACCTCGACTCGCCGCCCGAGCTGACCGACGCCGAGATCCGGGAGCGGATGGCCGGCAACCTCTGCCGCTGCGCCGCGTACCCGCACATCGTCGCCGCGATCCGTGAGACGGCGACCACGCCGTGAGGCCGTTCCGCTACCACCGGCCGGCCGACGTGGCCGACGCCGTCGCCGTGCTGGCCGGCGAGCCGCACGCGGCGTACCTGGGCGGCGGGACCAACCTGGTGGACCTCATGAAGCTCGGGGTGCAGCGGCCCGAGCTGCTGGTGGACGTGACCCGGCTGCCTCTGGACACGGTCGAGGAGCTGCCCGACGGTGGGCTGCGCATCGGCGCGACGGTGCGCAACAGCGACCTCGCCGCCCACCCGGCGGTTCGCCGCGACTACCCGGTGCTGGCCCGCGCCCTGCTCGCCGCCGCGTCCGGTCAGCTGCGCAACCTGGCCACCACCGGCGGCAACCTGTTGCAGCGCACCCGCTGCGTCTACTTCCAGGACACCGGCAAGGCGTGCAACAAGCGCGACCCGGGCAGCGGCTGCGCCGCCCTGCACGGGCAGAACCGCGACCTCGCCGTGCTGGACTGGTCCGAACAGTGCGTGGCCACCCACCCGTCGGACCTGGCGGTCGCCCTCGCCGCGCTGGACGCCGTGGTGGAGGTGCACGAGGCCGACGGTCCCCGCGACGTCCCGCTCGCCGCGCTGTACCGCTCCCCCGGCGCGCAACCGGAGCGGGATACGACTCTGGCGCGTGGCGCGCTGATCACCGCCGTACGGCTGCCCGCGTTGCCGGCCGCGCGCCGTTCGGCGTACCTCAAGGTGCGCGACCGGGCGTCGTTCGCCTTCGCGGCCGGCTCGGTGGCAGCCGTCCTCGACCTCGACGGCGACGTGGTCCGCGACGTGCGCCTGGCGTACGGGGCGGTGGCGCACCGGCCGTGGCGGGCGTACCGGGCCGAGGAGGAGCTGCGGGGTCGACTGTTCAGCCCGGAGCTGGCGGCGCGGGCCGCCGACGCCGAGTTGACCGAGGCTCGGCCGCTGCGGCACAACGGCTTCAAGCTGCCGCTGACCCGGGCCATCACGGTGCGGGTGCTCAGCGAGTTGGCAGCCTCGTGAGCACCGGCGCGGTCGGTCGGGCGCATCCCCGGCTGGAGGGTCGGGAGAAGGTCACCGGCACGGCCCGGTACGCGGTGGAGTACCCGGTGGACGGCGTCACCTACGGCTGGGCGGTGCCGGCGGCCGTGGTCCGGGGCCGGATCACCCGCGTCGACACCGACGAGGCGCTGGCGTCGCCCGGCGTGCTTGCCGTACTGCACCACGGCAACGCGCCCCGGATCGCGCCGGGCCCGCAGCCGGAGCTGTGGTTGTTGCAGGAGCCGGCGGTAAACCATCGAGGGCAGTTCGTCGCGGTGGTGGTGGCCACCAGCCTGGAGGCGGCCCGCGAGGGTGCCCGACTGGTGCGCATCGACTACGACGCCGCGCCGCACAGCACCGTGCTCACCGACGACCACCCCGGCCTGTACCGGCCGGAGCACGTCAACCCCAGCTATCCGACGGACACGGCCGAGGGTGACTTCGACGCCGGGTACGCCGCCGCGCCGGTGCGGGTGGACGCCACCTACCGGACACCGGCGTACCACAACAATCCGATGGAGCCGCACGCCACGACGGCACGGTGGCACGACGGGCGGCTGCTGGTGCACGACTCGACCCAGGGCGCCGCGCCGGTGCAGACCACGCTGGCCGAGCTGTTCGGGCTGCCCCAGGAGTCCGTGCGGGTCATCGCCGAGCACGTCGGCGGCGGCTTCGGCAGCAAGGGCTCCGCCAAGGCGGCGGTGGTGCTCGCCGCGCTCGCCGCCCGGCACGTGGACCGCCCGGTCAAGTTGGCGCTGACCCGCCAGCAGCTGTTCGGGCCGATCGGCTACCGCACGCCCAGCATCCAACGGGTCCGCCTCGCCGCCGACACCGACGGTCGGCTCACCGCGGTCTGTCACGACGCGATCAGCCAGACCTCGACCGTCCGGGAGTTCGCCGAGCAGATCGCCGTCTACACCCGCAGCATGTACGCGGCGCCGCACCAACGCACCACCCACCGGCTGGTCCGCCTCGACGTGCCCACGCCGTTCTGGATGCGCGCCCCCGGCGAGTGCCCCGGCGCGTACGCCCTGGAGTCGGCGATGGACGAGCTGGCCATCGCCGTCGGCGTCGACCCGGTGGAGCTGCGGATCCGCAACGACGCCCAGGTCGACCCCGACCAGGGGGAGCCGTTCACCAGCCGCAATCTGGTGGCCTGCCTGCGCGAGGGGGCGCAGCGGTTCGGCTGGGCGCAGCGGGATCCCACGCCTCGGGCCCGGCGCGACGGGCGGTGGCTGATCGGCACCGGGGTGGCCGGGTCGAGCTACCCGGCCCGGGCGAGACCGTCCTCGGCGGCGGCCACCGCCCGGCCCGACGGCACCTTTCTGGTACGGATCGACGCCACCGACATCGGCACCGGTGCCAGGACGGCGCTCTGGCAGGTGGCCGCCGACGCGCTGGGGGTGCCGCCCGAGCGGGTCGAGATCCGCATCGGCGACAGCGACCTCCCGGTGGCTCCCGTGGCCGGGGGCTCGATGGGCACCGCCTCGTGGAGCTGGGCCGTGATCCGGGCCTGCGAGGCGTTGCGCGGGAAGCTGCGCGACGGTGCACCGCCGGGCACCGAGGTCAGCGCCGAGGCGGACACCACCGACGAGGTGGGCGGTCAGCCCGAGCGGCCCCGGTACGCGTACGGGGCGCAGTTCGTCGAGGTGCGGGTGGACGCGGACACCGGCGAGGTGCGGGTGAACCGGATGCTCGGGGTGTTCGCCGCCGGCCGGGTGGTGAACCCGACGACGGCGCGCAGTCAGCTGATCGGCGGCATGACGATGGGGCTGTCCATGGCGCTGCACGAGGAGGGCCTGCTCGACGAGCGCTACGGCGACTGGGTCAACCACGACCTGGCCACGTACCACATCACCGGCTGCGCGGACGTCGAGGCCATCGAGGCGTACTGGCTGGACGAGCGGGACGACGAGCTGAACCCGGCCGGGGTGAAGGGCGTCGGCGAGATCGGCATCGTCGGCACCGCGGCGGCGGTCGCCAACGCCGTCCACCACGCCACCGGCGTCCGCATCCGGGACCTGCCGATCCGGTTGGACAAGCTGGTCGGAGTTTCAGGCTTGGCTTAAATAAGCCGATGGTGATATAACTGTCGCCGTGCACGCCTTCGACGTGCTGGGCGATCCGGTCCGGCGCCGCATCCTGGAGCTGCTCGCCGACGGCGAGCAGACCGCGGGCGCGGTCAGCGCGGTCATCCGCGAGGAGTTCGGCATCTCCCAGCCCGCCGTGTCACAGCACCTCAAAGTGTTGCGGGACAACGGCTTCGCCACCGTGCGGCCAGCGGGCGCCCGGCGGCTGTACGCGGTCGACCCACGCCCGTTGCGCGAGGTCGACGGCTGGTTGGAGCACTTCCGCCGGTTCTGGGCGCCACCCCTGGCGGCACTCGCCACCGAGCTGGCCCGGGGCCGACGCGAACGTCGCCTGCGCGGGCCCGCCGACCCACCCGAGGAGAGGAACACCTGATGTTCGACGCGACGGAGCAGATCAACGCCGTCCAGCGGCAGGTCGGCAGCCGCACCCTGGCCGCAGGCGAGGCCCGGGTGACCACGATCAGCCAGACCTACCAGGCGACGGCCGAGGATCTGTGGGACGCCTGCACCAACGCCGAGCGCATCCCCCGCTGGTTCCTGCCGATCAGCGGCGACCTGCGGCTGCACGGCACGTACCAGCTCCAGGGCAACGCCCACGGCACCATCGAGAGCTGCGAGCCTCCGCACCGCTTCACCGCCACCTGGGAGATGGGCGGCGAGGTGAGCTGGATCGAGGTGCGGGTCACGCCGGTCGGCGACGAGCGGGCCCGCCTCGACCTGGACCACATCGCGCATGTCGACCAGGACCGGTGGGCACAGTTCGGGCCGGGCGCGGTCGGCGTCGGCTGGGACCTGGGCCTGCTCGGTCTTGCCACCTACCTCTCCGGCGGCGGCAGCGGCGTCCGGCCGGAGGACAGCGCCGAGTGGGTCGCCTCCGCCGAGGGACGACGCGCCATGGAGCTGAGCAGCCAGCTGTGGTGCGAGGCGAGCATCGCCGCCGGCACCGACGCCGACGAGGCCAAGGCCGCCGCCGAGCGCACCACCGCCTTCTACACCGGCGCCCCGCAAGCCTGAGCGGCTCCGACGACGGCGGCCGGCCGGCCTGCCGCCGTCGTCCGGCGCCTGACGTGAATCCGACTCATCGGTTGGATCAGCGGCCTCTCCTAGATCCGGTAGGGTCACGCAAAGCGTTGCTGTGCTGTCGCAACGTAGTTGCCCACTGGATCACCTGGGGGTGCTGTGATGAGCCGACGGTGGGCGATCCTGATCGGAGCCAACGCTTGCGGGTATGACGTCAACCTGCCCAGCCTGCGCTATGCCGAGGACGATGCGCGGGCGGTGCGGGCGGTGCTGTTGGACGAGCGGATCGGCACGTTCGACGACGGCGACGTCGACCTGTTCATCGGCGACGGCGCCACCTGGCGGGAGATCAAGGCCCGGCTGCGCGAGCGGGTGCTGGAGTCGCGCCCCTCCGACGTGCTGCTGGTCTACTTCGCCGGCCACGCCCTCGTGCCGGAATGGGGCACGCAGTCCGACGCGTACCTGGTGACGGCGGACCTGGAGGCCGACGGCCTGCGCCGCGAGCCGGACAACGGACTGCGGATGGCGTTCCTCAAGCGGGACGTCTTCGAGGCGTTCGCCGGCACCTCGTTCCTGATCCTCGACTGCTGCCACGCGGGCGTCTACCTGGACTCGGAGCTGCGGCACACCGAGGCGATGCAGACGTACCGCACCCAGGTCGACCGGCACAGCGCCCTGCTGGCGTGCCCGAGCGGCGCCGCGGCCCGGGAGAGCGAGGAGCACCGGCAGGGTGTGCTCACCCACCAACTGCTGCGGGCGTTGCGCGGCGAGGCCGCCGACCCCAGCGGGAAAGTCTCCTTCGCGCAGATGGCCACCTTCGTCGCCGAGCAGGGCATCCACCCCGCACCCGGACAGCTCGTCCACATGTGGGGCCCGACCACCGTGCTCACCCAGCCGCCGGTGTCCCGCCACGAGCGGCAGTCATTGACGGCCCCGGTCAACTCCGGCACGATCCGGCCCTGCAAGAACCCACTCGACGACCTGTCCAGCTCGATCACCCAGTTGCTCGGGCGGGTGTTCCGCTCGCAGTCTCGTCCGCCGCGTTCCGCCCAACAGGCGGGGCACGCCGAACGGGTCGAGGTGATCCGGTACGCCCTGGAAGCGGATTCCGTCGCGGTGGTGGAATCCAGCCCCACGGGTATCGGCCAGGTCACCTCCACGGCCCGGTTCAACAAGGAGGAGTTGCGACCGCTGCTCGAACTGAGCGCCGCGGACACGACCCTGGTCCGCACCTCCTCCCCCGGGCATGTGGTGGCCGACGACGCCGGCCGACGGATCCTCTGCGTCCCCCTGTCCCAGAAGAAGAGCCGGAACCTCACCCTCGCGGTGGTCGATCCCGCCCTCGCCGCACTGGACATGGGCGAGCCGTTGGCCACCATGCTGCGGGCCATCTGGAACTCCGATGTCCGCGACGACCCGGTGCACGCCGAGATGCAGGTGCTCACCGCCCTGCGCTCGGCCTACGGCCGGCTGCCGGTGGATCTGTACTCGCACGCCTTCAGCCTCTACCAGAAGCTGATCGAGTCACTGACCATGGTGTTCCAGCCGGTGATGTCCCTGGACCGACGGCCCGCCGGGGTGGGCATCCACAGCTACGAGGCACTGGCGAGGCGGCTGGAGACCGACGTGCGCGCGCCGGTCGCGGCCCTTCAGATGGCGTACGCCTGGGGTGACCGCTTCGTCATCGAACGCGACGCGCTGCTGCTGGCCAAGGCGATCGACTCGTACGCCGAGGCGGACGTCGCGTCCGTCTTCGACGTCACCAAGCCGATCTCGGTCAACGTCGCGGTCCGCTCGCTGCTCAGCGACGCCTACATCGCCCAGGTGCGCACGGCGATCATGGAAGCGAACCTGGATCCGCGCACCGTCACGCTGGAGATCTCCGAGCAGGACCCGATCCAGCCCGATCCCGGCGAGGTGTGGCCTCAGGAGCCGCTGACGTACTTCCATCGTCGGCTGACCAGCCTGGCCCGTGACCTGGAAATCAGCTTCGCGGTGGACGACTTCGGGGTCGGCTACTCGTCACTCGCCCGGATGGCGGAGCTTCCGTTGACCCAGATCAAAGTGGACCGGGCCGTCCTTCACCACCCGCTGGCCGTCGAGGAACTGGACCTGGTGACCCGGGTCGCCCGCTACGCCAGCGACCTCGGACACGCGCCGAACCCACGCGCCGTCATCGTGGAGGGCTTCGACGAGCAGGCGCCGGTGACCCTCAAGCAGATCTACGACCTGCGGATCCGGCACGTACAGGGCTTCATCTGCGGGGAGACCGCGTCGACGTCCCTGCGTCCGCTCGGCCAGAGCGTCCGGGACCGGATCGCCGCGATGGTGAGGGGTGACGATGACTAGCGTTCGACTGTTGCTACCGCCCGAGGTCGTCGCCGAGCTGCGCCTGCCGCACGAGGGCGTTCGGGACGCGGGCGCCCTGACCCTGGCCATCGAGGGAATCAGCGTCCTGGCGAATCTGGCCACGCTGGCCACCCTGCAACCACAGGCCGAGGCGCTGGTCTCGGCCATCCGAGGTTGGCGGCTGCGCGATCCCCGCCCGACGGTGACGCTGACCGCGCGCGGCCCGGGCCTGGACCTCACCATCGAGCTGCCGCGCAACGTGAGCCGGGCGCAGCTGCTCGACCAACTGCGCCCGTTGCTCGACCGGGACGACTGAGCTTCGGGCGGCGCGTCGATCCGATCGGGCCCGGGTAACGTGCTGCGTCATGACCGGCACGCCGTACTCGCACTGCTCCTACTGCGGCGCCGCGTACCCGACGGCGGCGGGATGGCCGCGGGTCTGCGCGGTCTGCGGCGAGACCGTCTGGCGCAACCCGCTGCCCGTCGCGGTGGCGGTGCTCCCGGTCCGCACCGCCGACGGGCTGGGTGTGGTGGTCGTCCGCCGGGACATCGAACCGGCCCGCGGGCTGCTCGCGCTGCCCGGCGGCTTCATCGAGTACGGCGAGGAGTGGTCCGACGCGCTCGTGCGTGAGCTGCGGGAGGAGACCGGGCTGGTCGCGGCGGCCGAGGATGCTCGGCTGCTCGCCGTGCGCGGCGCCCCGGCGGGCGGCACCATGATGGTCTTCGGGGTGCTGCCCGAGCGGGCCGTCGAGGAGCTGCCTCCGTCGGCGCCGACGGAGGAGGCCACCGAGTGGCTGGTGCTCACCGACCCGGTCGAGCTGGCGTTCTCCACCCACACCCGGGTCCTCGCTGACTTCCTCACCCGCGACCACGCCGCCTGACGGCACGGCGGGCGGAATGGTCGGGGGTCAGTGGTTTGCGGCGTCGGTGGCGCCGGCCCGGTAGCCGCTGGCCTGCAACTCGAACAGCTCGCGGTAGAGGCCGCCGGCCGCCATCAACTCGTCGTGGTTGCCCTGCTGGACGAGGCGACCCCGGTCCATCACGAAGATCCGGTCGGCGTGCCGGACGTTGGCCAGCCGGTGGGTGATCAGGACGACCGCCCGGTCGGGCCGACGGCGCAGGTGCTGGAACAGGGCATGTTCGGCGCGGGCATCCAGGGCGGCCGACGGCTCGTCGCAGATCAGCAGGGCGGCGTCGCGGTAGAGCCCGCGGGCGGCGACGAGCCGCTGCCACTGCCCGCCGGACAACTCGTGACCGTTCTTGAACTCCCGGTCGAGCAGGGTGTCGTAGCCGTGCGGCAGACCGACGATCATGTCGTGGGCGGCGGCCGCGGCGGCGGCCTCCTGCACGTCGGGGCCGGGTTGGTCGGGCGTACGGTCGTGCCGGCCCACGCGGATGTTCTGCCCCGCGGTGAACGGGAACTTCCAGTACTCCTGCGTCATCACGGCCACCTGCGCGCCGAGCGTCCGCGGATCCAGCTCGGCGGCGTCGACGCCGTCCCAGCGGATCGTCCCACCGGTCGGCTGGTAGAGCCCGGCGATCAACGTGGCCAGGGTGGTCTTGCCGGAGCCGTTCTCGCCGACCAGCGCGATCACCTCACCACGTCGGATCGTCAGGCTGACCCGGTCCACCGCAGGCGCGTCAGTGTCGGGGTAGCGCAGGCTCACCTCGTGCAGGTCGATCGTCTCGACGCCGTCGACCATCCGGTCGCCGCCGACGGGCACCCGGCCCTGCGCCCGGGTCAGGAAGTCCCGGTAGTCCTGGTAGTAGAGGGCGTCCTCGTACAGCGAGTTGGTCGCGACGACCGCGACGCCCAGGCTGGTCCGGGCGGACTGCAGGGCGAGCAGGGCGGTGGCCGCGGCGGCGAGGGCGACCATGCCGGCCAGCAGCAGGCCGCCCAGCACGGCGTACACCCCGAAGGTGGCCAGCCCCGCCACGCTGGCGCCGGCCACGCGGGTGCCGGTCTGCGAGCGCACCAGCCGCAGTTGGGCGCGGGTCTCGACGGCCATCACACCGCGGTACTCGGCGAGCAGGAAGTCGCGCATCTGGTAGGCGCGCACCTCGGCGGCGGTGTGCCGGTTGGCCATCAGGTGGGCGAGCATCCACATCCGACGGCGGCGGGTGATCCGGGCCAGCATCGCCAGGTACTCCCGGCGGGCCATCCGCACCGCCGTGATCGCCTGGGGAACGGCCGCGAGCAGCAGGCACGGCAGCAGCAGCGGCTGGATGACGGTGACCGCCACGGCGGTGGCGAGCATCCCGACCACGCCGGTGACCAGGTTGACGGTGTGGTCGACGATCCACGCCGCCTCGCCCATCCCCCGGTCGCGGACCCGGTCCATCTCCTCGGCGAACCCGGCGTCGTCGAACGCGGCCAGATCCACTGCGGTGGTGGCCTCGAACAGCCGCAGCTCCACCTGATAGTTGATCTGCGGGGTGAGCCGCGCCTGGGCCCAACCGGCCGCGATCGTCAGACCGCCGCGCGCCGAGACCGCCGCCGCGGCCACGACCAGCGCCGGCAGGGCGGAGCGCACCCGGTCCGGGGTGGGACCGGCGGCGAAGAGTTCCCGCAGCACGCTGGTCGTGGCGAGCAGGCCGAAGGTGGTCATCACCCCGGCGGCGACGTTCAGCCCGATGGAGGCGACCGTGTCCATGCGGTTGGTGGCCCACGCCAGCGCCACCGCCTCACGCACCAACCTCGGCAGGCGTCGGGCCACCGCCCAGAAACTGGTGTGCGCGAACGTGTTCGCGTGGTGCATCCACGCGGCGTCCTCCAGCTCCGGAAGCATGGAGCTGTCGTGAGGGTTGTCGATCGGCTGGTCGTCGTCGTGGGGCGCGGTGCGCGGGCGGGCCATCGAGTCCACGGACGCTCCTCGGGGGGGCGGGAAGCACGAACGCCGCCCGAGACTACTGCCAGCGACCACCTGATGTCTTTAGGTAGTCGGCGCGTCGTACGGGTGTTTCACACAGTCGGCGCGACGTCCTCGGTGATCGGCAGCAGCACCCGGAACGTGGTGTTCCCGGGCTCGGTCTCCACCCGGATGTCACCGTGGTGCTTGTTGACCACGATCCGGTACGAGATGTCCAGCCCCAGACCCGTGCCGGCACCGACCGGCTTGGTGGTGAAGAACGGCTCGAAGATGCGCGGGCGCACCTCGGGCGGGATACCGGGACCGGTGTCAGTGATCTCCACCGCCAGCAGGTCGCCGACCCGGCCGGTGCGGACGGTCAGCACACCCTTCTCCCCCATCGCGCCCAGCGCGTTGTCGATCAGGTTCGTCCACACCTGGTTCAGCTCGGCCGCGTACGCCGGGATCGGCGGGAGCGACCGGTCGTACTCGCGGACGAGCTTGACCTCGGCGGGGACCTTGCCCTTGAACATGACCAGCGTGGCGTCGAGCAGGTCGTGCACGTCCACCACGCGGTGCGGGGCGCGGTCCAACTGGGAGTACTGCTTGGCGGCACCCACCAGACCCGAGATCCGGGTCACCGCGTCGCCGATCTCGCGCATCAGCAGCTCGGTGTCGACGGTGTAGGAGAGCCACCGCACCGCGGCCTCCAGGTCCGCCGGGCCGACGGCCGCCTTCACCTGCCCGAGCCAGGCCGCGTCGAGACCCCCGCCGACCAGGATGGGCGCCAGGTCCCAGGCGCCGCCCACCCCGTGCTCCTCCAGCCAGTCGGTGAGGGTGTCCTCGGCGTCGGCGGTGGCCACCGGGCTCAGCTTCGGCGCGGTGGCCACCCGGGCCACCGCCTCCTCCTGCAACGCGACCAGCCCGTGCAGCGCGCGGCCGTCGAGCCGACCGTCGGCGATCATCGCGAGCTTGTGCCGCATCCCCGCGACCCGGTCGCGCAGCACCGACGTGGCCCGCACCGCCGCCGCAGCCGGATTGTTCAGCTCGTGCGTCAGCCCCGCCGAGAGCGAGCCGAGCGCCAACAGCCGCTCCCGCTCGCCGACGATGGTCTGGCTGTCCCGCATGCCGAAGAACAGCCCCTCCAGCAGGTGCATGGGCATCGGGAACCAGGACCGCAGGGCGTGCGCGAAGTCCTCCGCCGGCAGCACGAAGAAGTCGGAGTCGACCACCGCCCGCAGACTGTTGCGGTAGGTCTGCTCGACCTGGTCGCCCAGGTACGCCTGGGTGGCGCCGCCGTACACCCCGGGCTGGTCGGTCCGGCTGACCTCGACGTCGTCGCCACGGACCTGACGGCTCAACGCCACCGCGCCGCGCAGCAGCACGAAGAAGCAGGTGGCGGCCTCACCCTCGCCGTACACGAGGGTGCCGCCGGGACGCTGCTCCACCCGGCCGTGCTCGACCAGCCAGTCGAGCTGCTCGTCGTCGAGCGCCTCGAACAGGAACAGGGCACGCAGCTGCGCGGGCGTCAACCGCTCCGACGGGGTGGTCATGGGGTCTCCTTAGTTCGCGACTGCGGGGCTCGCAGACCCGGCTCACTCCTCGCGCTCACTGGGCCTCCAGGTAGCGGTGCACGAGCGAGACGGCCATCGCGCCCTCGCCGACGGCCGAGGCGACCCGCTTGACCGACTCGGCGCGGACGTCCCCGGCGGCGAACACCCCCGGCAGGCTGGTCTCCAAGTGGTACGGGTCGCGCGACAGCGACCACCCGGCCGGGCGCCGGCCACCGCTCAACAGGTCCGGGCCGGTGACGATGAAGCCGCGCCCGTCGCGGACGAGCACCCCGTCGAGCCAGTCCGTGCGGGGCTCGGCGCCGATGAAGATGAACAGCCAGGAGGTGTCGACCGAGCGGGCCTGCCCGGTGCGGGTGTCGCAGAGCGTGAGCTGTTGCAGGTGGTCCTGCCCGGTGGCGCCGACCACCGCGGTGTGCGGGTGCACGGTGATCCGGTCGATGCGTTCCAGCTGGTCGATCAGGTAACGCGACATCGACGCCGTGAGGTCCGCGCCGCGGATCAGCAGGTGGACGCGGGCGGCGTACCGGGAGAAGTGCACGGCGGCCTGGCCGGCCGAGTTGGCCCCGCCCACGATGTAGACGTCCTGGTCGACACAGCTGGGCGCCTCGGTGGCGGCGGCGCCGTAGAACACTCCCCGGCCGGTGAAGTCGGCCAGGCCGGGCGCGTCGAGCACCCGATAGGAGACCCCGGTGGCCAGCACCACGGTGTGCGCGGCGATCTCGCTGCCGTCGCCGAACCGCAGCAGCCGGGCCCCGCCGGCCTCGCTCAGGCCGACCACCTCCCGGGCGCTGAGCAGCTCGGCGCCGAACTTCACCGCCTGCCGTCGGGCCCGGTCGGTCAACTGCGCGCCGGAGACGCCGTCCGGGAAGCCCAGGTAGTTCTCGATCCGGCTGCTCTGCCCGGCCTGCCCGCCGGTCGCCCGCCGCTCCACGAGGACGGTGCGCAGCCCTTCCGACGCGCCGTACACGGCCGAGCCCAGGCCGGCCGGACCGCCGCCGATCACCACGAGGTCGTAGAAGTCGGACGCCGGCACCACGGTCAGCCCGGCCAACGCGGCCAACTCGGCCTCGTTGGGGGCCACCAGGGCCTTGCCCTCGGCGGTCACCACCAGGGGTACGTCCGCCTCGGTGGCCCCGGCCGCGTCGAGCAGGCGGGCGCCCTCCGGATCGTCGGACAACAGCCAGCGGTACGGCACGAGGTTGCGGGCCAGGAAGTCGCGGACCTTGAACGACGGCGCCGACCAGCGGTGCCCGACGACCCGGATCTCGACGCTCGTCGCGTCCGGGGTGACGGACCACGCCTCCAGCAGGCCGTCGACCACCGGGTACAGCTTCTCCTCCGGCGGGTGCCAGGGCTTGAGCAGGTAGTGGTCCAGGTCGACCACGTTGATCGCCTGGATCGCCGCGTCGGTGTCGGCGTACGCGGTGAGCAGCACCCGGCGCGCGGCGGGGAAGATGTCCATCGCGGCTTCGAGGAACTCGACGCCGGTCATCTCCGGCATCCGGTGGTCGGCCAGCAGCAGCGCGACCTGCTCGCCGCGCAGCTTGACCTCCCGCAGCGCGTCCAGCGCCTCCGGCCCGGAGGCGGCGCGCAGCACCCGGTAACGGTCGCCGTAGTGGCGCCGGATGTCCCGGGCCACCGCCCGGGACACCGCGGGATCGTCGTCGACGGTCAGGATCACCGGGTTTGCCATGGCGCCAATAGAACCACCCCGGCGGGCCCGGTCGCACCACCGCGCGGGCACCGACGCATGCGTGACCCGGCCCGGGACGGGTAAGCGGGACCGCCGCGGGAGGTGTGGGGGCCCCCGGCCCCCGGCGGGGGGGCACCCCCGGGGGGGGCG
>NZ_JBEXHY010000133.1:0-13336 GCF_040608295.1 Micromonospora sp. NPDC005197
CGCCCCGCCGACCCCCGCCCGCTGGACCTGGCCGCCGCGACGATGACGCTGAAAATGTCGCTCGGCCAGCGGACGAAGGGACGAAGCGAACAACAGCCGCTTCCCGTGGTAGGACTCAAAGACGGTACGTGCTGCACCCCGCCTCCTGTCAACCCACCCCCGGCCTGTCGTGTGTTGCGCCACGGCGTGTCGGGTCGGCGTGTCTCACTGCGTGCTCAGATGGTGGCGCAGCAGCGCCCCCGCGGCCGTCCGGTGCTCCTCGGCGAGCAACCCACCGGCGGCCAGCACGTAGTCGACGTCGACGACCGCGCGGGCGGCGCGCGGCAGCGCCCACCCGCCCGCGTGATCGGCCAGGACCGCCGCCAGGACCTGCCCGGACGCGTCGGCGGGCGCGTGCCGCAGCACCCCACCGGAGCCCACCAGCAGCCGCACGTCGCGCAGGTCCCGCCCGGCCCGCTCGCCGGTGGCGGCGCCCCGGGCGTGCCGGCGCAACGCCACCGTCGCCGCCAGGGTGGCGATCCGGGCGTCCACGGCCCGTTCGACGTCGTCGGCGGCCAGGAACGACGGGTCGGCGGCCCGCCGGTCGGCGGCGGCGGCCAGGCCGTCGGTCTCGTCGGCGGCGAGCAGCCGCTCCTCGGCGGCGGCGCGCACCACGCCGGGGGCGCTCCACCGCATGCCCAGATCGCCCTCGACGGTGCGGGCCCGCCACAGACTGCCCGCGACCTCCCGGCCCGGCCCGGTGGCCCGCTCGTCGGGCGTGAGGACCGAGTACACGTCGGTGGTGGCCCCACCCACGTCGACGACGGCGAGGTCCCCACCGATGGTGTCGGCGAGCACCTCCACGCCGGTGAGGACCGCGTCGGGCGTGGCCGCCCGCACCAGCCGCGCGAACCGGGTGCCCCTGGACAGTCGTTTGCCGCCGATGACGTGGCGCAGGAACACCGCGCGGATCGCCGCGCGCGCCGACGCCGGGGCGAGCACCCCGATGCGGGGCAGCACGTTGTCCGCACCGGTCACCGGCACCCCGGCGGCCTCCAACAGCCCGGTCAACTCCGCACGGACGTCGCTGTTGCCGGCCAGGACGACCGGCACCCGCCAGCGGGCCCGGGCCAGGCGGGTGGCGTTGTGGGTGATCGTGTCGGCGTCGCCGCCGTCGGTGCCGCCCACGAGCAGCACCACGTCCGGCCGGGCCGCCCGCAACGCCGTCAGGTCGGCGGCGCCGAGCCGACCGGCCGCCACGTGCACCACGTGCGCGCCGGCCGACAACCCGACCCGCCGGCCCGCCTGCGCGGTCACCAACGCCTCGTAGCCGAGCACGGCCAGCCGCAACCCACCACCGGCCGACGAGCAGACGTACCACGGCACGTCCCGCGCCCCGAGCCCGGCGGTGGCCGCCGCGACGGCGGCGTCCAGGCCGTGCAGCACGTCGCTGCCCACCGTGGTGGGCGCGGCCGCCGCGCCGACGAGGACACCGGCGGCCAGGTCCACCACGGCCGCCTTGGTGTACGTCGAGCCGACGTCCGCGCAGACCGCCAGGGTCACGAGTTTCCCTGTTCGCGACTGCGGGGCTCGCAACCCCGGCTCACTCCTCGCGACTCACTGACGCGGCGGGTACGACCACGGTGCCGGTCGCCGTGACCGCGACGATCGGCGGGTCCAGAACCTCGGCGGCGGACGCGGAGCGGTCCGGGCGACCCCGACACACCACCGCGCAGCTCAACTCCAGGGTGCGGCTGCGACTGCCCACCCGGGACACCTGGGCGGTCACCTCCACCACGTCACCGGCGCGGATCGGCGCGGTGAACCGCACGTCGGAGTACCCGGCGAACAGGCCCTCGTCGCCGTCCGTGCGGATACACACCTCCGTGGCGACGTCGCCGAACAACCCGAGGGCGTACGCCCCGTCGACGAGGTTGCCGGCGTAGTGGGCGTGCGCGTACGGCACGTACCGCCGGTGCGTCACCGTCAACCCGAGCCTGGTGTCGGTCATGCCATCGCCTTCCGCTGCGTGATCAGGGCGTGCACGAGGTAGCTGGCCACCTCGCCGGGCGTGGTCCCCCGACCGAAGATCCGGTCCACGCCCAACTCGTCGGTCATCGACTCGTCGAACCGGGGGCCGCCGACGATCAACAGGGGCCGCTTACCCGCCGGCATGGCCTCCCGGAACGCCGCCGACATCTCCCGCGTGTTGTGCAGGTGCGCGTCGCGTTGGGTGACGACCTGCGACACGAGCACCGCGTCGGCCTTCTCCACCCGGGCGGCCTCCACCAGCTCCGGCACGCTGACCTGCGCGCCCATGTTGGTGACCTTCAACTCCCGGTAGTACTCCAGGCCCTTCTCGCCCGCGATGCCCTTGACGTTGAGGATCGCGTCGATGCCCACGGTGTGCGCGTCGGTGCCGATGCACGCCCCGACCACCGACAGCTTGCGGCGCAGCCGCTGCTTGACGACGGTGTTGACCTCCTTGGCCGACAGCAGCGGGAAGTCCCGTTCCACCACCTGCACCGCGTCGACGTCGACGAGGTGGTTGACCCGCCCGTACACGACGAAGAACGTGAATCCGTCACCCATCGGCTTGGCGTGCACCACCATCGCCGGGTCGATGCCCATCTTGTTGGCCAGCTGCACCGCCGCGCCCTCGGCCCGCTTGTCGTGGGCCACCGGCAGGGTGAACGAGACCTGCACCATCCCGTCGCCGGTGGTGTCCCCGTACGGCCGCACGATCGCCTTGCTCACGCCGCGACCTCCAGGATGTCGGTGGCCGGGTTGCAGTAGTCGGCCTCGTGCGCGGCGACCCCGTCCAGACCCTTGCCGCGGTCCGCCGGCCGCTTCATGATGCCGAACGTGCCCTCCGCGATTGCGGTGAGCAGCGTCTGCTCCCCGATGCGCTCCAACAGGTCCAGAGCCTCACCGAGGACCTGGTTGGCGCGCCGGCGGATGAACCCGCCCGCCGCCGGCACGAAGTCCTCGTGCAGCCCACCGGCAGCGCCCAGCACGTAGCGCACGTTCTGCAGGGCGATGTCCCGGTCGGACAACCACGGCGTCACCACCGCCTCGGTCATCATCCCCACCAGCAGGATGCCCTGACCGGTCAGCGCGCCCGCCAGGTTGAAGAACCCGTCGAGCAGATTGCCCCGGAACACGTCACCGGTCATGTGCTTGGTCGGCGGCATCCACTTCAACGGCGCGTCCGGGAACAACTCCCGCGCCAGCAACGCGTGCGCCAACTCCAACCGGAACGACTCCGGCACCTCCGGGTTGATCTCGAACGCGTGCCCCAGGCCCAACTGCCAGTCCGCCAGGCCCGCCTCGTGCGCGAAGAACTCGTTGAGCAGCTGCGACACCGTCACCGTGTGCGCCTCGTCGACCGCGTCGGCGGTGGTCAGGTAGTTGTCCTCACCGGTGTTGATGATGATCCCGGCGCGGGCGTGCACCTGCCGGGAGAACCGCTGGTCGACGAACGTACGGACCGGGTTGATGTCGCGGAACAGGATCCCGTACATCGAGTCGTTGAGCATCATGTCGAGCCGTTCCAACCCGGCCAGGATCGCCATCTCCGGCATGCACAACCCCGACGCGTAGTTCGTCAGCCGCACGTAGCGGCCCAGCTCCTTCGACGACTCGTCCAGCGCCGCGCGCATCAACCGGAAATTCTCCTGCGTGGCGTACGTGCCGGCGAAGCCCTCCCGGGTCGCGCCCTCGGGCACGTAGTCCAGCAACGACTGCCCCGTCGAGCGGATCACCGCGATGACGTCCGCACCGGCGCGTGCAGCCGCCTGCGCCTGCGGAATGTCCTCGTAGATGTCGCCCGTCGCCACGATCAGGTAGATCCACGGCCGCTGCTTCGGGTCCCCGTGCCGCTTGACGAGGCGCTCGCGCTCCGCGCGCCGCCGGTCGATCCGCCGGATACCCGCGCCGACCGCCTTGCGGGCCGCCGACCGGGCCGCCGTCGCCGACCGACCGCTGGGCAGCGCGAACCGCACCGACCCGGCGGCGGCCTTCTGCGCCAGCAACGTCACATCCGTGATCCCCTCGCGAGCGAGGGCGTCGAACACCGGCACCGCCACCCCGTGCCCCAATCCCACGTCCGCGGCGACCGCGTCCACGAGCCGGTTCACCCACGGAATGCCGTCCGGGTCGGCGCCGCTCACCCCGGCCAGCCGCAGCACCGCCCGCTCCACCGACACCGTCGTGTGGCTGCGGGCCAGGTCGACCACCGGCTGCCCGGCCCGCCGCGCCAACTCCCGCGCCCGCGCCACCAACACCGGATCAAGGTCAAGTTTCCCGGTCACGACGACCCTTCCTCATAGATGACCTCACCACGCAGCACCAGCCGCCGGCACACCGGCAGCGGCGTCGGATCGTCCGGACCCCGCACCTCCGGGTCCTCGGCCACCAGCACCGGCAGACCCCGTTCCACCCCCGCCGGCGTCGACCACACCGCGAACGTCGCCGGCGCACCCAGCGCCAGGACACCCTCGACGTCCAGGTGCACCGCCCGCCACCCACCGCGGGTGTGCGCCGCGAACGCCGAACGCACACTCATCCGCTGCGCCGGGTTGTGGTGCGCCGCCGCCGCCCGCACCGACCCCCACGGGTCCAGCGGCGTCACCGGCGAATCCGACCCGAACGCCAACGCCACCCCCACCGAGTGCATCGCACCCATCGGGTTCGACTCCAACGACCGGTCCAACCCCAACCGCGCCTCGTACATCCGGCCCGCCCCGCCCCACAACCGGTCGAACGCCGGCTGCATGCTCGCCACGATCCCGTACTCCACGAACCGCGCGATCATCCGCTTGTTCATGATCTCCGCGTGCTCGATGCGGTGCCGGGCCGCGCGCAGCCGCTCCACACCCAGCGTCGCCGCCGCCGCCGCGAACCCGTCGAGCACCGTGTCGATCGCCGCGTCCCCGATCGCGTGAAACCCGCCCTGCAGGCCCTGCGCCGCACAGTCCAGCAAGTGATCACGCACCTGCTCGGCGCTGAGATACCCGTGCCCGCAGCCGTCACCGTCGCCGTACGGCTGCGACACGTGCGCCGTGCGCGACCCCAACGCCCCGTCCGCGAACAGGTCACCCCCGGCGCCCACCGCGCCCAACTCCCGGGCCCGCGCCGCGCCACCCAGCTCACCCCAGTACCCGTACACCTCCGGCACCCCCGCCCCGGAGATGCCCAGCAGGCCGGTGAAGTCCTCCTCGTCGGAGATCTCCGGACCGCCGCACTCGTGCACCGCGGCGATGCCCAACGACGCCGCGTGCGCGAGCGCCACCCGCTGCGCGGCGACCCGCTGCGCCCGCGTCACCGACCCCTGCGCCGCCGCCCGCACCACATGGTGGGCGTCGCGCCGCAACCAGCCCGACGCGTCGTACCCGGCCGCCTGCGCCGCCTGCGGACACGCCGCCAGCAACGCCGACGACACCAACGCCGAATGGATCGACGCCTGCGACAGGTACACCCGCCGGCCACCGGCCACCCGGTCCAACGCCGCCGCGTCCGGCAACGTCGCGTCCGACCAGCCGGACTCGTCCCAGCCGTGCCCCAGCACCACCGCGTCCGCCGGCAACCCCGCCGCGAACCCGGCCACCGCGTCGAGCAACTGCCCCGCCGAGCGCACCCCGGACAGCTCCAGCCCGGACAGCGCCAACCCGGTGTCGGTGGCGTGCACGTGCGCGTCCACGAAGGCCGGCGTCACCAGCGCCCCGTCCAGGTCCACCACCCGGTCGGCCGGCGGCGCGTCACCGTCGGTGCCCAACCAGGCAATCCGCCCATCGGACACCAACAGCGCGGTCGCGCTCGGGTCGGCGGGGCAGTGCAGCACGCCGCCGCGGTACAACGTCGAGGGGTTCGTCATGACCTCAGTCTGCCGCGATCCGCGTCGCGAACAGCCGACGCACCCCCGGCTCGGCGCGCAACAGCCCCAACGCCAACTCCGCGTGCCCCGGCACGTACCCGTTGCCCACCAGCATCGTCACGTCCGCCGCCAACCCCTCCGCGCCCAACGCCGCCGCGGAGAAGCTCGTCGCCATCGAGAAGAAGATCACCGTGCCGCCGTCCGCGGTGGAAAGCACCGCCCCGTGCTCACAGCCCGGCACGTCCACGCACACCACAGTCACGTCCGCCGGAGCGCCCAGCGCGGTGGTCACCGCCATGGACAACCCCACCGGGTCGCGCGCGTCGGCCAACGCCACCACCGACGCCAGCCCGGCGTCCGTCAGCGCGTCCCGCTCCGCCGCCACCGGAACCACCCCGACGGTACGCGCGGCGCCCGCACGTCGCGCCGCCGCCAGAGACAGCGACCCGCTCTTGCCGGCCCCGCCGATCACCGCGACCCGCACCGGCGTCGGATCACCGCTACGCCGACGCTCCTCGACGTAGCGCGACACCACCCGGGCGGTCAGCGCGGGCGCCCCGCACACGTCCAGCACGGCCAGGGACAACTGCGGATCCTCGTCGTCGGGCAGCACCGCCGCGATGGACCGCGCGAACAGGATCGCCCACCCGTCACACGGCACCTGCTCACTGCGGCCGTCCCAGCGGGCCAGCCCGTCGGTGATCACCAGGGGCGTCAACGTCAACGACACCAGCGTGGCGACCCGCTCACCCGCCTTGAGCCCCAGCGGGGACCGCCGACCGGCCTCCTCGACAGTGCCGATCAGCATCCCGCCGGAGCCGGTCACCGGGTTCTGCATCTTCCCCCGTGTGGAAATGATCTCCAGCACCTCGGCGCGCACGGCAGCCCCGTCGCCGCCGTGCTTCTCCGACAGCTGCCGGAAACTCGCCGCGTCCAGGTTCAGCCGCTCCACCCGGATCCGCACCTCGTTCGGCGCGATCGCCGCGGACGCGTCCAGCCGCCAGGCCGCCTGCGGCAGCACCCCCGCCGGTTCCACGACGCGGTGCAGTCCCACCGGTGACGTCACGCCGACCTCCCCTGTCCGGCCGCTCGAAGCCCCGGTCAAGGCTCGCGTAGCGGGAAAACTTACGGCAGACTAGTTTCTGTACCGAATATTTTCCAGTAGCCTTCGAGCTTCGATGATCCACCGAGGAGGGGCCGTGACCCAGACCATCCCGCAACCCCGTCACGCCCCGGTCGCCGTACCGACCGCCGGGCAGCCGTACGAATACCACCGCCGCCCCCTGGTCGAACCCGACTGGACCCGCTTCCCCGGCTGGCGCACCGTCACCCGCGACCAGTGGGAATCCGCCCAGTGGCAACGCGTCAACTGCGTCAAGAACATCAAGCAGCTCCGCGCCGTCTTCGGCGACCTCGTCGACGACAGCTTCTACACCGACCTCGAGGCCGACCAGAAGGCCCTGGCCACCATGTCCATGCTGGTGCCGCCACAAATGATCAACACGATGGTGCCGTTCACGCCGCTGACCACCGAGGCGCTGCTCGCCGACCCCATCCGCCGCTACATGATCCCGGTCGCCTCCGACCGACGCACCGACTGGCCCTCGCACCCCTACGCCAGCCGCGACAGCCTGCACGAGCACGACATGTGGGTCGCCGAAGGTCTCACCCACCGCTACCCCACCAAGGTCCTCGCCGAGCTGCTCTCCACCTGCCCCCAGTACTGCGGCCACTGCACCCGCATGGACCTGGTCGGCAACTCCACCCCCGCCGTCGACAAGCTCAAACTCACCCTCAAGCCCGTCGACCGCTACGACGCCCACATCGCCTACCTCAAGGCCCACCCCGGCGTCCGCGACGTCGTCGTCTCCGGCGGCGACGTGGCCAACGTCCCGTGGCGCAACCTCGAGTCGTACCTCATGCGCCTGCTGGAACTGGAGACGGTCCGCGACATCCGCCTCGCCACCAAAGCCCTCATGGGCCTGCCCCAGCACTGGCTGCAGCCCGACGTCGTCGAGGGCCTGGAGCGCGTCGCCCGCACCGCAGCCCGCCGCGGTGTCAACCTCGCCATCCACACCCACGTCAACCACGCCCAGTCGCTCACCCCACTGGTCGCCAAGGCCGCCCAGACCGCCCTCGACGTCGGCGTCCGCGACGTCCGCAACCAGGGCGTCCTCATGCGCGGCGTCAACGCCACCACCCCGGAACTGCTCGACCTCTGCTTCGCGCTGCAGGGCGAAGCCGGGATCCTGCCGTACTACTTCTACATGTGCGACATGATCCCCAACGCCGAACACTGGCGCGTCCCGGTCTGGCACGCCCAGCAGCTCCAGCACGACATCATGGGCTACCTGCCCGGCTACGCCACCCCACGGATCGTCTGCGACGTGCCCTTCGTCGGCAAGCGCTGGGTGCACATGCTCACCGACTACGACCGTGAGCGCGGCATCTCCTACTGGACCAAGAACTACCGCACCTCGATCGAGTCCGCCGACCTGGAGGCGCTCAACAAGCGCTACGCCTACTACGACCCGATCGACACCCTGCCCGAGGGCGGCCAGCAGTGGTGGAACGACCACCGCGACGACTGACGCACCGCAGGTGCTGGCCGCCGACTCACCCGGCGGCCAGCACCTCGGACAGCGGGGCCGGCACCAGCCCCCGCTCGGCCAGCCCGGCCAGGATGTGCGGCAACGCCTCATCGGTCATCGCCGCGTTCGCCTCGGTCACATGCATGATCACCACCGACCCGGGGCGGGCGTGGTCCACCACCGCCCGCACCAACGGCTTCCACGCGGTCGCGAACGGATCGCCGCTGACCACGTCCCCGTCGACGACCGTCACGCCGAGCGGGGCCAGCGCGTCCAGCGCCGCCGCGTCGTGACAGAGCCCTGGAAAACGGAAGTATCGGGTCTGCCGACCCCCGTACGGTTCGATCACCTCGAACGTCTTCGCCACGTCGCCGCGCAACTCGTTCACCGGCTTCGTGGGCAGGTCGTAGCAGTGACCGGTGAACGCCGTGTGCCCGTACGTGTGGTTGGCCAACTCGAAGCGCGGATTACCCGCGATCCGCCGGGTGACCTCCGGATACCGCTGCACCCACTTGCCGGTCAGGAAGAACGTGGCCGGGACCCGCTCCCGTTCCAGCAGGTCGAGGATGCGCAGATTGGCGTACGACTTCACCCGACCGGCACGCAGGTTGCCCAACATCGCGTCGGTCATGTCCGCGTCGAAGGTCAACGCGACCTTGTTACCGGTCCGCGGCCCGTGGTCCACCACCGGCGCCCTGGTCCCGGTCGGCGTCGCGCCCGGCACCGAGGCAACCGCCGGCGGAGACGGGACACCGGCCGACGGGACACCGGCCGACGAGGCGACGGACGGCGTGGATGGGCTCGACGAGGCGGCCGAGCCGACGAAGATCGGCTGGTCCGCGGGCGGCACGCGGGACGCTTCACACCCGGCACTGCCGAGGACGGCCGCCACGACCACGACGCCAAGAAACGGGCGAAGCCCAGCTCGGATCACGCTGCAGATCATCGCAGAAGCGAAAGCGCCTCACTGTCCCCCGCATGCGCCCCACGAGGGCTCGTGGGGCACGTCTCAGGCCCGCTTGGGCGGTGCCGCTCCGGTAAGCGACATACCTCAGAGGTATGAATATGACTCTGAGGTATGTCGCCTTCCAGGGACACACCGCCCGCGAGGTCACCCGCGCGCGGGTCAGGCGGAACCCCCACGCGGGGCGTACATGATGACCGCGACGCCGAGCAGGCACAGGGCCGCGCCGGTCAGGTCCCAGCGGTCCGGGCGGAAACCGTCCACCACCATCGCCCAGCCCAACGAACCCGCCACGAACACCCCGCCGTACGCGGCCAGGATGCGGCCGAAGTTGGCGTCCGGCTGGAACGTGGCCACGAAGCCGTAACAGCCCAACGCGACCACGCCGGCGGCGATCCACCACAGGCCGCGCTGCTCCCGCCAACCCTGCCAGACCAGCCACGCGCCGCCGATCTCGGCCAGGGCGGCCAGCACGAACAACACCAGGGAACGGAGCACAGTCACGCCGCCGACCCTAACGGCCCACACGCGTCGGGTCCCCGGGCAGCACCTGCCCGGGGACCCGACGACCGCTCAGGTCACTTGTTGAAAGCGTCCTTGATCTTGCTGCCGGCATCCTTGGTGTTCTGCCCGGCCTGCTTGGCACGCGCGTCACCCTGCTGGCTCGCGCCCGCACCACGCATCGACTCGTTGTCGGTCATATCGCCGACGCGCTCCCTCGCGGCGCCGGCCATCTGCTCAACCTTGTTCTTTGCCTTCTCGGTGAAGCTCATCGCGCCTCCTCGGTCTGGCGGTTGTCGAGGCTCGGTTGCCCGGTTTCCCGGTGCCGAAACCGGTGGTGCCGGTCGGCACACCCCGTAAGGCATCCTAGGAAGATAGGTTGAGAGAGGGCGGCACTGGCCGCCCCGGCGCGATGGTTAACTGGCCGCATGGGAGAGCTCCTGCTGATCCGGCACGGCGAGACCACCTGGAGCGCCAGCCTGCGGCACACCTCGTACACCGATCTGGAGCTGACCCCCGACGGCGAGCGACAGGCCCGCACCCTCGCCGCGTTCCTGGCCGGCCGGCGCTTCGTCACCGTCCTGGCCAGTCCCCGCTCCCGGGCGCTGCGCACCGCGCAGCTGGCCGGGCTCACCGTCGACCACGTCGACGAGGACCTCAGCGAGTGGAACTACGGCGAATACGAGGGCCGCACCACCGTCGACATCCACGACGACGACCCGCACTGGAACATCTGGACCGACGGCTGCCCCGGCGGGGAGTCACCCGCGCAGGTGGGTGACCGGCTCGACCGGGTACTGGCCCGCGTCACCCCGCTGCTCGACCGGGGCACCGTGGCACTGGTCGGCCACGCGCACAGCCTGCGGGTGCTCGGCGCCCGCTGGATCGGGCTGCCCCCGTCCGCCGGCGGACGGCTGCGCCTGGACACCGCCACGGTCAGCGCGCTGGGTCACGAGCACGGCCGGCAGGTCATCCTGCGGTGGAACCAGCCGGCTCCTCCGGCGCCCGGGACCGCGACCGACTCGGTGCCCCGGCACTGATCTTCGGCGGGCGGTTCTCGTACGGCGTGGACAGCACCACAGTCGTCCGGGTCGTCACGTTCGCCGAGGTGCGGATCTCCTGCAGCACCCGCTCCAGGTCCGCCGGGCTGGCCACCCGCACCAGCAGCAGGTAGAAGTCCTCCCCCGCCACCGAATAGCACGAGTCGATCTCCGGCAGGTGGGCCAGCCGCTCCGGCGCGTCGTCCGGCTGCGACGGGTCGAACGGGCGGATCGCCACGAACGCGGTCAACGGCAGGTCCAGCGCCTCGAACGACACCCGGGCGGCGTACCCCTTGAGCACCCCGCGCTGCTCCAGCCGGCGCACCCGCTGGTGCACGGCGGACACCGACAGCCCCACCTTCTCGGCCAGGTCGGTGTACGACAGACGGCCGTCAGCGGTCAGCGCGGCGACGATGGCGCGGTCGATCTCCTCCACGGCGAGCAACCTACCGGGAAATCGGCGCGACGGCGACGACGAACGCCGCGCTGGGCCGCCGGCTCAGCTCTTGGCGAGCGCCCGGGAGATCACCAACCGCTGGATCTGGTTGGTGCCCTCCACGATCTGCAGCACCTTCGCCTCGCGCATGTACCGCTCGACCGGGTGGTCGGCCACGTAGCCGGCGCCGCCGAGCACCTGCACGGCGTCGGTGGTCACCCGCATCGCCACGTCGGTGGCGAAGAGCTTCGCCTTCGCCGCCTCGATCGAGTACGGACGCCCGGCGTCGCGCAGCCGGGCCGCCGCCAGGGTCAGCGCGCGGGCGGCGGAGATCTGGGTCGCCGCGTCGGCGAGCAGGAAGCCGAGGCCCTGGAAGTCGATGATGGACCGGCCGAACTGCTGTCGCTCCCGGGCGTAGCCGACGGCGTAGTCGAGCGCGGCCTGGGCCAGCCCGACCGCGCAGGCGGCGATGCCCAGTCGACCCGAGTCCAGCGCGGACATCGCGATGGTGAAGCCCGCCCCCTCGCCACCGACCAGCCGGTCGGCCGGCACCCGCGCCTCCTCGAAGGCGATCTGCGCCACCGGCGAGGACCGCAGCCCCATGGTCCGCTCGGCGGCCTGCGGCGCGATGCCGGCAGTGCCCGCGTCGGCGACCAGGCAGGAGATGCCCTTCGGGCCGGGCCCGCCGGTGCGGCAGAAGACGTTGTAGAAGTCGGCCACCTGGGCGTGCGTGATCCACGCCTTGGTGCCGGAGACGACGTACGCGTCGCCGTCGCGGACCGCCCGGGTGCTCAGCGCCGCCGCGTCGGAGCCGCCCTGCGGCTCGGAGAGGCAGTACGCGCCGAGCAGCTCGCCGCCGAGCATGTCGGGCAGGAGCTTGCGCTGCTCGGCGCTGCCGAACGCGGCGACCGGGTAGCAGCTCAGGGTGTGCACGCTGACCGCCTCGGCGACCGCCAGCCACCGGCTGGCCAGGATCTCCAGCACCTGCAGGTACACCTCGTACGGCTGCGCCGCGCCGCCGTGTTCCTCGGCGTAGGGCAGGCCGAGCAGGCCGGCGCGGCCGATGGTGCGCAGCACCTCGCGGGGGAACTCGGCGCGTTCCTCGAAGCTCGCGGCCTTCGGCGCGAGCTCGCGGTCGGCCAGCTCGGTGGCGAGGTCCAGCAGGTCGTGGGCCTCGTCGGTGGGGAGGATCCGGTCGACAGTCATAGCGCGATGAGCTCCGTGGGGGTGGTGTTGAGCCGCTGCACGCCGTCCGTCGTGCAGACGACGATGTCCTCGATGCGGGCGCCGTGCCGGCCCGCGAGGTAGATGCCCGGTTCGATGGAGAACGCCATGCCGGCCTCCAGGGGCCGGTCGTTGCCGGCCACCAGGTAGGGCTCCTCGTGACCGTCCAGGCCGATGCCGTGCCCGGTGCGGTGCAGGAAAGCGTCGCCGTAACCGGCGGCGGCGATCGGCTCCCGGGCCGCCGCGTCGGCCGCGGCGCCGGTGATCCCGGGACGCACCGCCGCCACCGCCGCACTCTGGGCGGCGTGCAGCACCGCGTAGTAGTCCACGAAGTCGGCCGGCGCCGGCCCGCCCGCCACGTAGGTGCGGGTGCAGTCCGAGCGGTAGCCCGACGGCATCGTGCCGCCGATGTCCACCACCACCGGCTCGCCGGCGCCGATCGGCCGATCCGAGGTGCCGTGGTGCGGGCTGGCCCCGTTCGGGCCGGCGGCCACGATGACGAAGTCGACGCTGGCGTGCCCGGCGTCGCGGATCGCCGCCGCGATGTCGGCCGCCACCTCGGCCTCGGTGCGGCCGGGGCGCAGCCACTGGCCCATCCGCAGGTGCACCTCGTCGATGGCCGCGCCCGCCTCGGCGAGCGCCGCGACCTCCGCCGGGGACTTGCGGATCCGCAGCTCGCGCAGCACCTCGCCGGCGAGCCGCTGCGCGGCGCTGCCCGGCGCCGCG
>NZ_JBEXHY010000134.1:0-13238 GCF_040608295.1 Micromonospora sp. NPDC005197
GCTGTTCGGGCCACGTGCGGCATTCCTGCTCTTTCTCACCCTCGGAATGATCGCCACCGCCACCGCCTGGTACTTCCTGCTCTCCCGCGTCCTGGCCGGCGCCCGAGGTCCCGCCGGCGCTCGCCAACCCCGCCCGCGGTGGCTGGCCGCCGGTGTCCTACCTGCTGGTCGCGGCCGTCCTGGCGGTGCTGGCACTGCTGCTCCTGCGTCGCCGGGCGCCCGACTTCTCCGCCGCTCCCGCGCCGGATCCCGCTCCCGCGCCGGCTCCGGACCCGGGGCCGGATCCCGACCCCGGGCCGGACAATGTCCGCCGCCTGCCGACCAGCCTCAACGCCATCTACGAGCTGGGTCGGCTGGACGAGCGGCTCGAGCAGGAACGCCGCCGCCGCACCTGACGGACGGCCTCCCGGTCGTCGGGGTCAGTGCGCCGCGTAGGCGCCCTCGCGCCGTGGGATCTCGTCGTCGTACGCCCCGACCGGCCCGCGGTAGCGGGTCGTGCCGTTCGGGTACGGCCAGGCCCCGGCGCGGCACCCGTGCAGGCCCAGCGTCTGCTGCTGCATCACCGGCGCCGGCCGGCCCCGCCCCGGGCAGCGCTCGTGACCGAACCCGAGTTTGTGCCCCACCTCGTGGTTGACCATGTACTGCCGATAGGTGGCCAGGCTCGCGCCGTAGTCCGGCACCCCCGTGACCCAGCGCGCCACGTTGAGGACCACCCGGGCGCCGTTGCGGCACGACGTGTAGCCGTCCGGCACGTCCTGGCAGAGGGTGTCGCGGGTGCCCGGGGTCGCCAGGTAGATCGTGAAGTCGGTGGGTTCGTTCGCGCCGACCCGGCGCAGCCGCCACGTCCCGTCCGCCGTCCACCCGCGAGGGTCGTTCAACGTCGCGGAGATCGCCGTGGCGATGTCGCCCACCCGCAGGCCCCGGATGTCGCGCTCCACGGCGACCCGGTAGCGCAGCAACCCGCCGGTGCTCCCGCCGCCACCCGTCGTCTCGGCCGCGGCCACCGACCAGCGGTTGCTGCCGGTGGCGGGATAGCTGACCGGCACGACCGTGGGCGCCGCCGGCGCGACACCGCCGCTCCCGGCCACTTCCGCCGGACGTCCCGTCGCGACCGGTCCCGCCGAGGGCAGGCCGGCGGGGTCCGGTCCGCTCGCGGCGCCACCGGCCGGTCCCTTCCCGGCGGCGGGCAGGCCACACCCGGTGAGCAGCGCTACGACCAGCAGCAACGCCACTGGGGGCAAGTACCCCCGACGGGTAGCCTTCGTCGACATGTCTTTCTCCCCTCGCGTGCCGGTCCGCGGCGACGCGGGAGAGAAGACGGGTGAGCCCGGCAAAAGGTTGACGTCGCGAGGACTCAACCTTCGCGGAGCCTCGCCCGTCTGAAAGGGTGTGGCACGGGGGAGGGTTCGCGGTGGCGCGGGGTGACGCGGAGTTCGTCGAGTTCGCGCGGGCGGCGTCCGCGCGACTGGTGCACGCCGCGTTCCTGATGACCGGCGACCACCACCAGGCCGAGGACGCCGCGCAGACCGCGCTGGTGCGCACCTACGCGTCGTGGTCGCGAATCCACGACGACGACGCCTACGGGTACGCCCGTCGCACCCTCGTCAACCACCTGGTGGATCGGTGGCGGCGGCCGATGCGGGAGTACCCCACCGAGGAGGTGCCGGAACAGCGGCGTGGCGACGTGGCCGACGACGTGGCCACCCGGCGCTGGTTGGTCACCATCCTCGGCGCGCTCAGCCCTCGGGAGCGGGCCATCGTCGTGCTGCGCTACTACTTCGACCTGCCGGAGGCGCAGGTGGCCCGGGAACTCGCCGTATCCGTAGGCACCGTCAAGAGCACCAGCTCGCGAGCCCTGGAGAAGCTGCGCACGGCCGCGCCGCGCACGGCCGACGAGGAGGCCCGCCGATGAGCGAGCTGGACCGGCTCCGCCACGCCATGCGGGCGACCGAGCGCCCCGACGCCACGCTCGATCTGGCCACCGTCATGCGTGCGGGACGGCGGCTGCGGATCCGTCGGCGGGTCGCCGGGGGCGCGGCGGCGACGGTCGTGGCGGGGCTGGTCGCTGTCACCGTGGTGGCGGTCGGCGGGCCCGGGCCGACCGGTCCGGCGCCGACCGGTCCCGCACCGCCGGTCGCCGTCGCTCCGCCCTCGGCCGCTGCCACGGCATCGGCCGCGGCGTCGGCGTCGGGGGAGCCCACACCACCGCAGACGGTGGCCCCCGGGGTGCCAGGTCCGAAACCCCTGGGCAAGCTGATCGACACGGGGGTGCGGCACGGCGCCGACTGGCGGGTCTACTACGTCGTCGCGGTGTCGGTGCCCGGCGAGCCCAAGGTGACCATCGGGTTGGCCGCCGGTCGTCGCGCCCCCGACGGCACGTTGAGCACGGACATCCTGGTCAACGACGTCGAGGGCGCCGACCGCAGCCCCGGGTTCCACCAGATCGGCTACGACGAGCGCTCGTCGGCCGTGCCGGTGCCCACCTTCGGCTACTTCGTCGGCCCCGCCGAGCGGATCATCGGCACGGTGGCCGGTCGGCAGGTCGATGCCCGGGTGGCGCGCTGGAGCATCGACAAGCAGGTGGTGATCTTCTGGTTCGACCCGGCCACGCTCACGCCGGGGGAGCGCCTGGACGGCATCGTCGCCCGTGACCGCGGGGGCCGTCGGCTCTGAGGCGCTGGCGGTGACTCAGGCCGGGTCGGTCAGCCGGCGCTCGATGGTCACCGTCGTCCCCTCGCCGGTGGAGACCAGTCGTACGTCGCCGTAGGCGTTCATCAACAGTGCGCCCCGGCCCCGGTCCATGGCCGGCCGACGGTCCCGCCAGGTGCCGAAGTCGCGTACCGAGATCCGGACCCGGTCGGCACCCACCTGGAGCCGGACCCGCACCTCGGGGCGGCTGGGTCGTTGTGCGTGCTCGACGGCGTTGTTCATCGCCTCGGACGCGGCGAGCAGCAGATCCTGCAACACGTCCGTGTGGACGTCCAGCTCGTCCAACGCCAGCCGGACGTCCTGGCGCATGGCGGCCGCCGAGGTGGGCACGGACGGGTACGTCCACTCCGCGGCCAGGATGTCGCCGAGCCCGCCGTCGGCCGTGCCGACCACGGACCCGCCGGCCGGTTCTCCGTGGGCTGGTTCGGCGTTGGCCGGTTCCCCGCCGGCTGGTTCGGCGTTGGTTGGTTCGTCGTTGGCCGGTACGGCGGCGGCGCTCTCGACGGGTGCGCTCTCGGCGGGCTCCGCCACCGGCGGAGCGGGCGCGACGGCGGTGGCCCCGGCGGGTCGCGTCGACCTCGGGGCGTCGGCCGCGCTCAGGCTGTCGTCGGCGGTCCGCGCGGTGGCGTCGTCGCCGGACGGGTCGGTGCGGGCGCGGCGGATGGCAGCCCGGACGCGGGCGATCAGCTCCGCGGCGGCGAACGGCTTCACCAGGTAGTCGTCGGCGCCGAGGCTCAGGCCCACCACGCTGGCCTCCTCGCCGGCCCGGGCGGAGAGCACCAGCACCGGCAGCGCCCGGGTCGCCGGGTCGGCGCGTAGTCGGCGTACCAGGTCGAAGCCGTCCAGCACCGGCATCATCACGTCGGTGAGCACGAGGTCCGGCGGGTCCCGGTGGATCGCGTCGAGGGCCTGCCGACCGTCGGTGACCGACCGCACCCGCCAGCCCTGACCGGCGAGCAGCCGACTCAGGTACGCGCGCATGTCGCTGTTGTCGTCGGCCACCAGGATCCGGGCGCCGGCCAACTCGTCGGCGGCCGGGCCGGGCGCCGCGGCGGGCTCGACGATGCTGCCGGCCGGGTCGGTCAGCCAGCCCACCGCTTCTGAAACGGCGGCGCGGGCCACGTCGCCCCGCCCGTTGAGTGCCGGCCCGGTCGTCACCGCGCGCCGCGCCGCCGACCACGGCAGGGCCACGGTGAAGGCGGTGCCGGCACCCACCTGGCTGGTCACCCGGACCTCGCCGCCCTCCAGCCGGGTCAGCTCGTGAACCAGGGCCAGGCCGATGCCGGTGCCCTCGTGGCTGCGCGAGCGCGCGCCCTGCACCCGGTGGAAGCGCTCGAAGAGCTTCGGCAGGTCCGCCTCGGCGATGCCGATTCCGGTGTCGGCGACGGTGAGGCGTACCTCGTCGTGGTCGGCGTCCACGGCGATCCGGATGCGGCCGATGAACGTGTACTTCAGGGCGTTGGACAGCAGATTGGTGACGATGCGTTCCCAGTTGACCGGGTCGACGGTGACCGGCCGGGGCAGCGGCGGGCAGTCGACCTCCAGAGCCAGGCCGGCCCGTTCGACGGCGGCCCGGAAGACGCTTGCCAGCTCCGCGGTGAGCGCGGCGAGGTCGACCTCGCGGGCGTCGCTGCGAGCCCGGCCGGCCTCCAGGCTGGAGAAGGTGAGCAGGCTGTTGACCAGGGTCAACAGCCGGGTGGCATTGCGCCAGGCGGTCTCCACCCGCTCCCTTTGCCCGGGTGCCAGCGGCGCGGCGGTGTCGGCGAGCGCGTCGGCGAGCGGCCCGAGCATGAGGGTCAGCGGCGTACGGAACTCGTGGCTGACGTTGGTGAAGAAGGTGGTCTTCACCCGGTCCAGCTCGGCCAGCGTCTCGGCCCGGCGCCGCTCCTGCTCGTACTCCTTCGCGTTGCGTACCGCAATGGAGACCTGTTGGGTCAGCAGTTGGTAGAAGGAGCGGTACGCCTCGTCCAGCTTCCGGCTGGGGCTGACGCCGGCCAGCAGGACGCCGAGCGGCTGGTCCTCGGCGGCCGAGGGCAGCGGCAGTGCCAGCGCGGTGCGAGTGGCATCGCCCCACGGGCCGGCGGGCAGGGGCAGTCGATCCGCGACGCCCGTCACGTCGGTGGGCCGACCCTGCGCGGCGTCCGGGAGCGCCCAGGCGCGGGCCGCCGGGCTCGGGTCGGCCAGGTCGACGACGTCCGGCAGCGCCCCGGCCACCGTGGGGTGACCCGCGTCACCGCCCGCGCAGGCCGTCCGGCGCAGCAACGCGCCGTCGCGCAGGTAGATCGCGGCGAACGGCACGTCCAGTGGGTGGTCGCCGATCGCGTCGATCAGCCGGGCGCAGGTGGCCTCGACGTCGACGGTGCGCCCGTCGCCGCGCAGGCTCAGGTCGCGCAGCAGTCGCAGTCGCCGTTCGCCGACGACCTGCTCGGTGACCTCGCTGCACACCGTCAGCACGCCGACGGTGCGGCCGTCGTCGTCGCGGGCGGGGGCGTGCGAGACGCTGAAGTACGCCTCCTCGCGGTAGCCGGCGCGCTCCAGCAGGAGCTGCAGAGCGGGCACCCAACTGGCCACCCCGGTCGCCATGGCCTGCTGGATCAGGGGCGCGAGGACGTCCCAGCCCTCGGCCAGGGTCACCCGCACGTCGTCGCCGAGCGCGGCGGGGTGCTTGTCGCCGATCAGGGCGGAGTACGCGTCGTTGTAGAGCTGGGAGAGGCGGTCGCCCCAGAGCAGGAGCATGGGGTAACGGGAGGAGAGCACCACCCGTACGGCCGCACGCAGGCTCTGCGGCCAGCTCGACACCGCGCCCAGCGGGGTGTCGGCCCAGTTCAGCTCTGCCATCAGCCGTCCGGTGTCACCGCCGTCGTCGAACAGGTCGGTGCGGGGTCGTGTCACGCTCGACCCGGCCTCATCGCTAAGCCCCCCGTTCCGGGCCCGACGACCCCTGCTGGCGTTACCTACCCATCCTGGCACCTCTACTCACCTGTGCCGACGTCGGTACCCATCGTCGAACCGGTGGGGGTTCGGGACGAACGTCCGATGCCGACGACATAGATCTCTGTAAGTGTCTCGGTTATCTCTCCAACCCCCGAGGAGCCCCCATGAGAGGCAAAACGCTGAGCGCGGGAATCGCGCTCACCGTGTTCACCGGGATGACGGTGACGCTGGCCGCCCAGCCGGTGACCGCGTCACCCTCCGCCCTGACGACAGCGGCCCGGCCGATCGCCGCGTCCGCCGCCGTCCTGGCGGCGCCGGACATCTCCGTCACCAACGTCCAGGCGCACCTGTCCCAGCTCAACTCCATCGCCAGCAGCAACGGCGGCAACCGGCGGGCCGGCTCGGCCGGCTACACCGCCTCGGTCAGCTACGTGAAGAGCAAGCTCCAGGCCGCCGGCTACACCGTCAGCGAGCAGACCTGCTCCAGCTGCACGTACCCTTCGAACAACCTCATCGCCGAGTGGCCCGGCGGCCCGGCCGACCAGGTGGTGATGTTCGGCGCCCACCTTGACAGCGTCTCGGCCGGCCCGGGCATCAACGACAACGGCTCCGGCTCGGCCACCCTGCTGGAGAACGCGCTGGTCCTCGCCGCGCAGAACCCGACCATGACGAAGAAGGTCCGGTTCGCCTGGTGGACCGACGAGGAGCAGGGCCTGAACGGCTCCCGGTTCTACGTGAACTCGCTCAGCGCCACCCAGCGCGGCTACATCAAGGGCTACTACAACTTCGACATGGTCGGCTCGACCAACGGTGGCTACTTCATCAACCGGGTCACCTCCACGACGGCGGCGCCGCTGAAGGCGTACTGGGACTCGCTGGGGCTGCAACCGGAGGAGAACGTCGAGGGTCAGGGCCGCTCCGACGACTACTACTTCCAGCAGGCCGGCATCCCCACCTCCGGCTACGCCGCGGGCGCGAGCGCCCGTAAGACGAGCACCCAGGCGGCCAAGTGGGGCGGCACGGCCAACGCCGCCTACGACTCGTGCTACCACCGTTCCTGCGACACCACCGCCAACGTCAGCGCCACGGTGCTGAACCGGGCCGCGGACGGCGTCGCGTACGCGCTGTGGCAGCTCGCCGTGGGCGGCGGCACCCCGACCAACGACTTCTCGATCGCGGTCAGCCCGACCGCGCTCACCGTCGCCCGGGGAGCCAGCGCCACCGCCACGGTCGGCACCGCGACCACCGCCGGCTCCGCGCAGACGGTCAGCCTCACCGCGTCCGGGGCACCCAGCGGGGTGAGCGTCTCCTTCAGCCCGTCGTCGGTGACCTCCGGCGGGTCGGCCACGCTGACCCTGACCGCGTCGGCCAGCGCCGCCACGGGCACCGTCACCGTCACGGTCACCGGCACCGGGTCGGTGACCCGGACGGCCAGCCTCACCCTCACGGTGACCGGCACCGGCGGCTGCGCCGGCGGGCAGGTGATCGGCAACGGTGGCTTCGAGAGCGGCAGCACGCCGTGGACCGCGTCCTCCGGCGTGATCACCAACTCCAGCAGTCAGCCGGCCCGGACCGGGTCGTACAAGGCGTGGCTCGACGGGTACGGCACCGCTCACACCGACACCCTGTCCCAGTCGGTGACCGTGCCGGCCGGCTGCGCCAGCTACACGCTGTCGTTCTGGCTGCACGTCGACACCGCCGAGACCACCACCTCCACGGCGTACGACAAGCTGACCGTGCAGGTGGGCTCGACCACGCTGGCGACGTACTCGAACCTGAACGCCGCCAGCGGCTACGTGCAGCGCACGTTCAACGTGGCCGGGTTCGCCGGGCAGACGGTGACCCTGAAGTTCACCGGCACCGAGGACTCGTCGCTGCAGACCAGCTTCGTGATCGACGACGTGACGTTGCAGGCCAGCTGAGGGCGTACCTGTCGAAGGGGGCCGCCGCCGGGATGATCCGGCGGCGGCCCGTCGCGTCCTGGCTCAGGGGAGCTGCGGGTAGAGCGCGGCGACCCCGCCGGCGAGCCCGGCCTGCACCTGCCGGCTGATCTCGTCGGTGACGATCTCGTACGCGTCGGCCTCGATGCCGTCGATGCCGATCCGGGCGATCGCCGCCGGGTCGGACTTCGGGGCGGTGACCCCGGCGGTCATGTCGGTGTCCATGTAGCCGACGTGCAGGCCGGCGACCCGGACGCCCCGCTCGGCGAGCTGCACGCGCAGCGCGTTGGTCATCGCCCACTCGGCCGACTTCGCGGCGCCGTACGCCCCGGCGTTGGGGAAGTTGACCCAGGACAGCACGGAGAGCACGTTGAGGATCGTCCCGCCGCCGTTGCCGGTGATGACCGGCGTGAACGCCCGGATCACCGACAGGGTGCCGAGGTAGTGGGTCTCCAGCTCCAGGCGGACGAGCGTGAGGTCGCCGTCGAGGAGGTTGGTTCCGGTGTCGATGCCGGCGTTGTTGATCAGCAGGTTCACGTCGCCGGCCAGCTTCGCGGCGGCGGCCACCGAATCGGGGTCGGTGATGTCCAGCCGGACCGGCGTCACGCCGGGCAGGTCGACGGAGTCGGGGTTGCGGGCGCCGGCGTAGACGGTCGCGCCCCGGGCGACGAGTTCGGCGGCGAGGTGTCGGCCGAAGCCCCGGTTGGCGCCGGTGACGAGGGCGGTGCTTCCAGCGATCTTCATGGGGGTGCTCCAGGTTCGTGGCTGGCCGAGATGGCGCGAGGTCGATTGCTGACCGGAACGCTATCCGGCTGACTTCTGCTGAGCAAAGTCAGCTACGTCACCGCGCGCACCCCGCGGATCGGGAATACGACCCGGACGCGGGCACGACCGCGGCGGTGACGACTCGTATCCTTTGCGCGAACCTCCGCACGAGCCGAGAAGGGAGACGGTGTGAGCAACCAGGCCGAGACGTTGGAGTTCCAGGCCGAGGCGCGTCAGCTCCTCCAGCTGGTCGTCCACTCGATCTACTCGAACAAGGACGTCTTCCTGCGGGAACTCATCTCGAACGCGTCCGACGCCCTGGACAAGCTGCGGCTGGCGACGCTCGTCGACAAGGATCTCGTCGCCGACATCGACGACCTGCACGTCGCCATCGAGGTCGACCGGGACGCCCGCACGCTTACCGTGCGGGACAACGGCATCGGGATGACCCGCGACGAGGTGGTCCGGCTGATCGGCACGATCGCCAAGTCGGGCACCGCCGAGCTGCTGCGCCAGCTGCGCGAAGCCTCCGACGCCCACGCCTCGCAGGACCTCATCGGCCAGTTCGGCGTCGGCTTCTACGCCGCGTTCATGGTCGCCGACCGGGTCACCCTGCTGACCCGCAAGGCCGGCGAGACCGGCGGCACCCGCTGGGAGTCCACCGGCGAGGGCACGTACTCGATCGAGGCGGTCGACGAGGCGCCGCAGGGCACCACGGTGACCCTGCACCTCAAGCCGGCCGACACCGAGGACAACCTGCACGACTACACCGCCGAGTGGACCATCCGCGAGATCGTCAAGCGGTACTCCGACTTCATCGCGTGGCCGATCCGGATGACCGTCGAGCGTCCCGGCGCCGAGGGTGAGCCGGCCACCAGCGAGGTGCAGACCCTCAACTCCATGAAGGCGCTCTGGGCGCGTCCCCGCGACGAGGTCGACGCCGCCGAGTACAACGAGTTCTACAAGCACGTCAGCCACGACTGGGCCGACCCGCTCGAGGTCGTGCACATGAAGGGCGAGGGCACCTTCGAGTACGAGGCGCTGCTGTTCCTGCCCAGTCACGCCGCGCTGGACCTCTTCTCCCCGCAGGGCCGGCGCGGCGTCCAGCTCTACGTCAAGCGCGTGTTCATCATGGACGACTGCGAGGCGTTGGTCCCCACCTACCTGCGCTTCGTCAAGGGCGTCGTCGACGCGCACGACCTGTCGCTGAACATCTCCCGCGAGATCCTCCAGCAGGACCGGCAGATCCAGATCGTCCGCCGCCGCCTGGTCCGCAAGGTCCTCGCCACGGTCAAGGACCTCAAGGCCAACCACCCCGAGCGCTACCGCACCTTCTGGACCGAGTTCGGCGCCGTGGTCAAGGAAGGGCTGATCGACGACACCGACAACCGGGACTCCCTGCTGGAGATCCTGTCGGTCGCCTCCACCCACGACGCGGCGGAGCCCACCGACCTGGCCGGCTACCTCGCGCGCATGAAGGACGGCCAGAGCGACATCTGGTACGCCACCGGCGACTCCCGCGCCACCATCGAGAACTCCCCGCACCTGGAGGCGTTCCGGGCCAAGGGCCACGAGGTGCTGCTGCTCACCGACCCGGTCGACGAGGTGTGGGTCGAGCGGGTCGGCGAGTACGACGGCCGGCCGCTGCGCTCGATCGCCAAGGGCCAGGTCGACCTGGACACCGACGAGGAGAAGCAGCAGGCCGAGGCCGAGCGCGAGCAGCAGCGGCAGGAGTTCGCCGCGCTGGTGGAGTGGCTGGGCACCACCCTCGCCGACAGCGTCCGGGAGGTCCGCCTCTCGTCGCGGCTGACCACCTCACCGGCCTGTGTGGTGGGCGACGCGCACGACCTCACGCCGACGCTGGAGAAGATGTACCGGGCGATGGGGCACGACGTCCCCTCGGCCAAGCGCATCCTGGAGATCAACCCCGGTCACCCGCTGGTCACGGGGCTGCGCAAGGCTCACGAGCAGGGCGACTCCACCGAGACCCTGACCGAGACCGCCGAGCTGCTGTACGGCCTGGCGGTGCTCGCCGAGGGCGGTGAGCTGGCCGACCCGGCCCGGTTCACCCGTACGCTCGCCGATCGGCTGGCGCGCACCCTGTAGCCGTTCGACCCCTCCGGCCGGCGGGTCGCCCGATCAGCGGGCCCCGCCGGCCGGTCCGGTTGCGTTGGCGTCCGCCAGCCGACGGCGGACCCCCTCGGCGTCCGGGTGCCCGAGTTCGTCGAGGATGCCCAGCGCCGTCCGCCAACTCCGCGCCGCTTCCGCCGGGTCGCCGACGTCGGCCAACGCCTCCGCGAGGTGCGTCAGCGTGTCCGCCTCGTAGTACCGGTCCCGGAACTCCCGGTACAGCTCAACCGCGTGCCGGTACGCGGCCACCGCCTCCGCGGGTCGTCCCGCGCGGTGCTGCGCGTAGCCGAGGGTGTCCCAGGTGGGCGCCTGGCCCTGCCGGTCGTCGAACTCGCGCAGCAGCTCCAGCGCCTGCTGGCACGCCTCCACCGCGGCGTCGTGCGCGCCGAGCTGGGCCCGATACCAGCCGACCGCGTTCAACGCCATCGCCTGCCCGTAGCGGTGGCCCGCCTCGCGGTACAGCGCCAACGCCGCCTCCGCATGCTCGACCACCTCGGCACGCCGGCCCTCGCGGTCGGCCACCTCGGCGAGGTCGAGGCAGGTGTGCCCCTGGTTGGCCGGGTCGCCCAGCTCGCGGAACAGTTCCAGCGCCCGCTGGAGCTGACCGGGCGCCTCGTCGAGCCGACCCAGGCGGGCGTGCGCCCGGGCCAGGCTGCGGTGCGCGTGCGCCTGCCCGGCCACCTCGCCGCCGCGCCGCGCCGCCGCCAGCGCCGTACGCTGCACCGCCAACTGGTCGTGCCAGCCGCCCTGCCGGTCCAGGAAACTGGTCAGGCTCCAGGCCAGCTGCCAGGCGTGTCGGTCGAACCCGCTGGCGGAGCATCGTTCGACAAGCGCGATCAGCACGTCGCGCTCGCGCGTGAACCAGGCCACCGCCTCGTCATGGTCGCCGAACTTCTCCGGCCGGACGCCGGCGACGGCCGGGGCGAGGGTGATCGGATCCCAGTGCGGGTGCAGCAGCACGGCGGCGCCGTGCGCGCTGTGCAGGTAGTGGTCGAAGAGCCGGCCGCGCGCCTCGGCCCGGTCGCCGGCCGGATCGTGTTCGGCGGACAGTTCGGCCGCGAAGGCCCGCAACAGGTCGTGCATCGCGTACCGGTCCGGGCCGCGCTCCAACACCAGATGCGCGTCGGCCAGCTCGGCGAACGCCGCCCGGACGGCCCGTCGACCGCCGCCGGCGAGACTGACCGCGGCCGCCGTACTCACCGTCACGTCCGTACTTCCCCCGACCAGCCGGAACAGCCGCGCGGTCGACGCCGACAACAGCCGGTACGACCAGGACAGCGCCCCCCGCACACTGCTCTCGTGCTCTCCGGTGTCCAGTCCGTCCAGCCGGCCGTCGGCCCGGAGCTGCGCGCCCAACTCGGTCAGGGGCAGCTGGGGCCGGACCACCGCCCGGGCCGCCACCACGACCAGGGCCAGTGGCAGCCGGTCGCAGAGTCGGACCAGCTCGTCGACGGCGGCCCGCTCGACCCTCGCCCGCGCCCCGATCCGCGCGTAGAGCAGGGCCTGCGCGTCCTCGGCGGTGAGCAGATCCAGCACGACCGCCTCGGCGCCCTCGGTGGCCACCAGCCCGGTGAGCCGATCCCGGCTGGTCACCAGCACCAGGCAGCCGGCGGCGCCCGGCAGCAGCGGCCGGACCTGCGCCGCGTCCCGGGCGTTGTCGAGCAGCACCAGCATCCGCCGACCGGCGAGCAGACTCCGGTACAGCGCGGTCTGTGCCTGCTCATCCGCCGGCACCTCCCGCGGCGGCACCCCGAGCGCGGCCAGGAAACCCCGGACCACCTGCTCCGGGCTGCGCACCACACCGCTGTGGCTGTAGCCCTGCAGGTTGGCGTAGAGCTGCCCGTCGGGGAAGTGTCCGGCGGCCCGGTGCGCCCAGTGCACGGCGAGCGCCGTCTTGCCCACCCCGCCCGCCCCGGAGAGCACCGCCAGCGGGACCGCCCCGGGTTGCGCCTCGGCGGACGCCCGCAGCGCGTCCAGACGAGCCAGCTCCGGACCGCGCCCGGCGAAACCCCGGACATCCGACGGCAACTGCGCCGGGATCGGGCGCTCCGGGTGCGGCCTGGCGACCGGGCCCGCGGCGGCGGGGGCGGGGGACGGTCCCGGAGTGGGCACGGTGATCTCACCGCGCAGGATGGCCTGGTGCAGCTGGCGGAGCTCGACGCCCGGGTCCGCGCCGAGCGCGTCGGCGAGCCGGTCCCGCAGCCGGGCGTAGTACGCCAGCGCCTGTGCGCCGCGACCGGCCGCGGCCAGCGCGTGCAGCAGCACGGCGGCGACCGGTTCGTCCAGGGGGTGGTCGTCGGCGAGCCGGGTCAGCGGGTCGATGACCGCTTCCGGCTCGCCCCGCCGCAGCAGGCCGCGCGCCCACTGCACGGCGGTGTCGGTGTGCCGGCGGTGCCAGTCCTGCCGGACCCGGGCCGCCCACTCGCCGGGCAGCCCGGCCAGCGGCTCGCCGCGCCACAGCTCCAGCGCCCGGCGCAACAGCTCCACCCGCTCGGGGTCGTCGTCGACCAGCCCATCGGCCCGGTGCCGCAGCACGTCGAAGTGCGGGCCGTCCACTGTCTCCGGTGGTTGGTCCAGCAGGTACCCGCCGGAGCGTCGTACCAGCGCGTCCGGTGCGCCCGCGTCGGCCAGCACGCGGCGGAGCCGGGCGAGGTAGACGTGCAGGTTGTGGCGAACCCTGGGCGGTGGCGTGTCGCCCCAGACCCGGTCCACCAGCGACTCCACATGGACCGGTCGGCCGACGTCGACCGCCAGCGCGGC
>NZ_JBEXHY010000135.1:0-12909 GCF_040608295.1 Micromonospora sp. NPDC005197
GCACGCCGTCACCGACGCCGGGCGCGGTGAGCAGCTGGGCCCGCAGACCACCGTGGGGTACGGCCACCGGCTGACCCTGCCCACCGGAGCCCCGCTGCCGGGTCGATTCACCCTGGTCAGCGGCATCGTCGCTGCCGTCGGAGCTGCCACCGTAGGGTCCCGCACCGTCGGGGCCGCTGCGGTCGGCACCGCTGCCGGCACCGCCCCGCGGGCCACCGTCGTCCGGGCCACGACGGTCGGCGCCGCCGTCGTCCGGGCCGCCGTGCCCGCCGGAGCCACCGCCCGGGCCGCCACCGTCGGGGTCCGAGCCGTCGGGGCGCGATCCAGCGGGGCCACCGTCGTGCGGGCCGCCGTCGTCGTCCGGATCGTCGGGGTGGGCGTCCTGGGCGCGCTGCAACGCCTCGTCGAGGCGCTTCTCATCCAGGCCCGGCGTGTCGAACGGGTCACGGCGGCGGCGGTGCGGCAGGGCGAGGCGGGCGGCGACCCGTACGTCGTCGATGGTGACGCGGTCCCGGCCGTGCCAGGCCGCGTGGGCGAGGGCGGTACGGGCGGTGACGATGTCGGCGCGCATCCCGTCCACGTCGAACGCGGCGCACACCTCGGCGATCTGCCGCAGCGCGGCGTCCGGAAGGCGTACCCCGGGAAGCCGGCGGCGGGCGGCGGCCACCTGGCCGGCGATCTCCGCGTCGGCGTCGGCCCAGCGGGCGGCGAAGCCCGCCGGGTCGGCGTCTGCGGCGAGTCGGCGACGCACCACCTCGACCCGGACCTCCGGGTCCCGGCTGGCACCCACCTCGACGGTGAGCCCGAACCGGTCGAGCAGCTGCGGGCGCAGCTCCCCCTCCTCCGGGTTCATGGTGCCGACCAGCAGGAAGCGGGCCGCGTGGCTGACCGAGACGCCCTCGCGCTCGACGTGGCTGCGGCCCATCGCCGCCGCGTCGAGCAGCAGGTCGACGAGGTGGTCGTGCAGCAGGTTGACCTCGTCGACGTAGAGGACTCCCCGGTGCGCGGCGGCGAGCAGGCCCGGTTCGAAGGCGCGTACCCCCGCACCGAGGGCCTTCTCCAGGTCGAGCGATCCGACGACCCGGTCCTCGGCGGCGCCGACCGGCAACTCCACGAGACGGGCCGGACGGGTCTCGGCGGTGGCGTCGGCCGGGTGCGGCCCGTCCGGGCAGCCCGGGTCGGGCTCGGCGGGGTCGCAGCCGAAGCGGCAGCCGGCAACCCGATGGACCGGGGGCAGCAACGCGGCGAGCGCCCGGACGGCGGTGGACTTGGCGGTGCCCTTCTCGCCGCGCACGAGGACCCCGCCGATCGCCGGGGAGACAGCGTTGAGCAGCAGCGCCAACCGCATGTCGGCCATGCCGAGCACCGCGCTGAACGGATAGGTGATCATGCCCGGTCCTCCAGGTCGCCCTCGCTGGCCAGGTACGTGTCACGGAGTCGGTCCAGGGTGGCCGGCTCGGGTTTGGCCCACAGCCCCCGGTCGGCGGCCTCCAGCAGCCGCTCGGTGATGCCGCGCAGCGCCCACGGGTTGGACTGCTCCAGGAACTCCCGGGTCGTGTCGTCGAAGAGGTACGCGGCGGCCAGGTGCTCGTACATCCAGTCGTCGACCACGCCGGCCGTGGCGTCGTAGCCGAACAGGTAGTCCACGGTGGCCGCCAGCTCGAACGCGCCCTTGTAGCCGTGCCGGCGCATCGCCGCGATCCACTTCGGGTTGACCACCCGGGCCCGGAACACCCGCCGGGTCTCCTCGCCCAGCGTGCGGGTGCGCACGTCGTGCGGCATCGCCGAGTCGCCCACGTACGCCTGCGGCGACGAGCCGGTGAGGTGACGGACCATCGCCACCATCCCGCCGTGGTACTGGAAGTAGTCGTCCGAGTCGACGATGTCGTGCTCGCGGGTGTCCTGGTTCTTCACCGCCACCGCGATCCGGGCGAACGAGCGTTCCATGTCGGCGCGCGCCTCCCGCCCGTCCAGGCCCCGGCCGTACGCGTAGCCGCCCCACACCGCGTACACCTCGGCGAGGTCGGCGTCGCTGCGCCAGGTCCGCGCGTCGATCAGCGGCAGCAGGCCCGCGCCGTACGCTCCGGGCTTGGAGCCGAAGATCCGGGCGGTGGCCCGCCGCTCGTCGCCGTGTTCGGCGAGGTCGGCGGCGACGTGCGCCCGCACGTAGTTCTCCTCGTCCGGCTCGTCCAGCGCGGCGACCCGCCGTACGGCGTCGTCGAGCAGCGCCACGACGTGCGGGAACGCGTCGCGGAAGAAGCCGGAGATGCGCACGGTCACGTCGACGCGGGGCCGGCCCAGCTCGGCGGTCGGCACCACCTCGATGCCGGTGACCCGCCGGGACCGGTCGTCCCACACCGGGCGGCAGCCCAGCAGCGCGAGCACCTCGGCGATGTCGTCGCCCTGGGTGCGCATGGCGCTGGTGCCCCACACGGTCAACCCCACCGAGCGGGGGTACGTGCCGGTGTCGGCGAGGTGCCGGGCCAGCAGCGAGTCCGCGAGGGCCACCCCGACGTCCCAGGCGTTGCGGCTGGGGATGGCCTTCGGGTCGACGGAGTAGAAGTTGCGGCCGGTGGGCAGCACGTTGACCAGGCCCCGGGTGGGTGAACCGGACGGTCCGGGCGGCACGAACCGCCCGTCGAGCGCCCCGAGGGTGTGGGTCAGCTCGTCGGTGGTGCGCGCCAGCCGGGGCACCAGTTCGGTGGCGGCGAAGCGCAGCACCGCGACGACGTCCGGGATCGGCTGCCCGGTCACCTCGGCGACCACCGCGTTGACGGCCTCGGCGTCCCAGCCGAGCGTGTCCATCCCGATGACCAACCTCCGGGCGAGCGCCTCGATGAGGTCGACGGCGTCGGCGGCGGTGCCGGCCGGCCCGTCCACCACGTCGGTCAACGCCGTGGGCACCGCCAGTCGTTCGCCCGGTGCCGCCAGCAGTTCCTGCTCGTCGAGGCCGTACGCGGCGGCGAGGGCCTGTCGCAGGCCGGGCAGGGCGTGGTTGCCGCCCCAGATCTGGGGTGCGCGCAGCACCGCGAGGACCAGGTTGACCCGCGGTTCGCCGACGGGCGCGTCGGCGAGGATGTGCAGCCCGTCGCGGATCTGCACGTCCTTGACCTCACAGAGGTACCCGTCGAGGTGCAGCACGAAGTCGTCGAAGTCGCCGGCGTCGGGCATCGCCTCGGCGTGCAGGTCGTGGTGCAGCTCGGCGGCGCGCACCAGGTCCCAGATCTGCGCCCGCACGGTCGGCACCTTGGCCGGGTCGAGGGCCTGCACTGTCGCGTACTCGTCGAGCAGTTGCTCCAGCTTGGCCAGGTCGCCGTAGGTCTCGGCGCGGGCCATCGGCGGCACCAGGTGGTCGATCACCACGGCGTGTGCGCGCCGCTTGGCCTGGGTGCCCTCGCCGGGGTCGTTGACGATGAACGGGTAGACCAGCGGCAGGTCACCGAGGACCGCGTCGGGCGCGCAGTCGGCCGCCAGGCCGAGACCCTTGCCGGGCAACCATTCCAGGGTGCCGTGCTTGCCCAGGTGCACCACGGCGTCCGCGCCGAAGCCGCCGTCCGCGACGGGCGCGGCCAGCCAGCGGTACGCGGCCAGGTAGTGGTGGCTCGGCGGCAGGTCCGGGTCGTGGTAGATGGCGATCGGGTTCTCTCCGAAGCCACGCGGCGGCTGGATCAGCAGCACCACGTTGCCGAAGCGCAGCCCGGCGAGCACGAGGTCCCCGCCGTCGGTGTAGAGCTCGCCGGGCGGCTCACCCCAGTGCTCCCGCATCCGCTCACGCAGCTCGGCCGGTACCTGGTCGAACCACCGCCGGTAGGTCTCGCCGGGCACCCGGGCCTCGGCGGCGGCCAACTGCTCCGGGGTGAGCCACTCCACGTCGTGCCCACCGGCGGCGATCAGGGCGTGGATCAGCGCGTCGCCGTCGTCGGGCGGCGGCGCGTCCCCCAGGTGGTAACCCGCCTCGGCCAGTGCGGCGAGCAGCCGGACCGCCGAGACGGGGGTGTCCAGCCCGACGGCGTTGCCGACCCGGGAGTGCTTGGTGGGGTACGAGCTGAGCACGACGGCGACCCGCTTGTCGGCGTTGGGCACGTACCGCAGCCGGGCGTGACGTACCGCGATGCCGGCCACCCGGGCGGCCCGCTCGGGGTCGGCGGCGTAGACCGAGAGGCCGTCCGCGTCGATCCGCTTGAACGAGAACGGCACGGTGACGATCCGTCCGTCGAACTCGGGGATGGCCACCTGCATCGCCGCGTCCAACGGGGACAGCCCGGCGTCGCTGCCGGCCCACTGCTCCCTGGTGCTGGTCAGGCAGAGCGCCTGAATGACGGGCACGTCCAGGGCGGCGAGCGCGCCGACGTCCCACGCGTCCTCGTCGCCGCCCCCGGACGCGTCGGCGGCGACCGCGCCGCCGGCCGCGAGCACGGTGACCAGCAGCGCGTCACAGCGGGCGAACAGCCCGAGCGGGCCCGCGCCCGTGGTCAGGCCCCGCAGCGAGCCACAGAAGATCGGCAGCGGGTTGCCCCCGGCCTCCCGCACGGCCTCGGCCAGGACGTCGACGAAGGCGGTGTTGCCGGCGAGGGCGTGCGCCCGGTAGAAGACGATCCCCACGGTGGGCCGCCGCGGGTCGGTCGGGTGGTCACCGTGCACGCCGTACGCCGGGGTCGGCGCGGGCGGGGCGAACCCCTCGCCGGTGAGCAGCACCGTGTCGCACAGGAACCGGGCCAGGTGCCCGAGGTTGTCCGGCCCGCCCTCCACCAGGTACGCCAGCGCCTGGGTGACCACTCCGGACGGCACCGTGGAGATCGCCATCAGCTCCGCGTCGGGCACCGCCTCACCGCCGAGCACGACCGTCGGCACGCCGGTGGCGAGCACCGCGGCGAGGCCGTCCGGCCACGCCTGCCGACCCCCGAGCAGGCGTACGACGGCGAGGTCGACCCCGTCGAGCAGGGCGGGCACCTCGTCGGCCGCCACCCGCGCCGGGTTGGCGAGCCGGTAGTCGGCGTCACTGGCGCGGGCGGCCAGCAGGTCGGTGTCGGCGGTGGAGAGCAGCAGAACGCGCACGGCAGGCTCCGGACGGTAACGTCGGCACGCTCGCGAAAGCGGCCTGGCGACGTGGGATGGGCGCAGGGTTCAGCGGAGGCCGCGATCCGGCCGGCTCAGCGGCCTGCGGCCGGGAGCGACGGGCGGCGCGGTCCGGAACTCAGCGGTGAACGGAGTCGATGCCGATCGCGGCGACGGCACGGCCGCGGTGCGCAAGACGGCAGCAGCCGTCGATGATGGAGACGCCAAGCGTCATCGGGTCCTCCTCGGGTGTCCACGCCCTGGGGTACGTCCCGACGGCCGAAGTATCCTGGCTTCCGGATCGACGCTCTCCCCCGGCCTTCCAACCGCAGACACACGGCCGTGACTCACGAGGGGGGATCGCTCCCCGGTGACAGTGGCGGGACCGCGTCGGATTCGCACCGACTTCCTTCACTGCCGTCAGGCCGCGAATGCTGCCACACCCCTGCGCTGCGGGTCAACGCTGCTCCGGCCCGACGAACGGGCGTGCGTCACCGAGCCTCAACTGTCGACGCGACAGCGGATCACCCGACCTCGATGCCCCGGATCAATGCCCGACATCCTTTGCTCTGCTTCCCTATACGCAACGGGAATGGGGCGTCACTGGCGCTTATTGGTAAGCAGAGCAAAGGATCGGCGGAGCACTCTGGCTCGCGCCGCTGGCCCGGCGGTGGTGGCTTCTGGGCGGAGGAGTCTCAGCGGGCGTGGCGCTCCGGGTGTGCCCGATTCCACACCCGCATCCGCTCCGGGTAGCCGGTGCGGGCCGCCTCGTACAGCGGCACCGCGTGCTTGCGGGCGATGGCGCCCGCCGCGCGGGGTGTGCCGGTGCGGCGGCGGATCCATTCGCCGTCGTGGGCGATCGCCACCACTGTGGTGTCGGTGGCGGTGGTCTCCGGCTCCAGGTAGAACTCCACTCCCCGCCGGCTGGCGACGAACGACTCCAGCGCGGCGAGATCGTCCCGGGTGGCCTCGCGGTCCAGCTTCGTTGGGGTCGCCTCGGTGCCCCGTGACCGCCGGTTGAACCAGCCCATGCCCAGCCCCTCTCCTCGGACGCCACTCCAGTTCAGCACCGATTCCTGGCAATACGCTGCACGCCAGGTGGGAGAAATCTGACTCGGCGGAGCGCGGACGGAACCGCTGGAGCGGGCGTACCGAACGGAAGCCCTGAAAGCGGGGGACAACACTCCCCGCCATATCCAACATATACCGCATGGGGGGACTTGCGGCAAGGCCCCAGGTGTACCGCAGAATTGCCCGTCCAAGGCCAGGACCTGCGGAAACGGGAGCCAATACATGCACAACTCGTCGGCGGCGGCCAGCGCGTTCGACCTTCCCGACAACCTCGCCGCCAAGGCCGACCCGGCGCTGATCGACCGTGACGAGCAGCACTTCGCCGTCATCGCGGCGAGCCTGGAGCAGTCGATCGCCGAGCTGTCCGACCGCCTCGACGCCGAGCGCCGGGCACCCGCCGGCAAGGGCCGCCAGGCGGTCGTCCGGGACGAGGAGATCCGCCGGCTGACCGCTCGCCTGCGCGCCCTGCGGCGCTTCGGTCTGGACCTGTGCCTCGGGCGCATCGTCAGCGCGGACGACCCCGAGCCGGTCTACATCGGACGCTTCGGTCTCACCGACGGCAACGGTCGGCGGCTGCTGCTCGACTGGCGCTCCCCGGCGGCCGAGCCGTTCTTCGGGGCGACCCACGCCAACCCGATGGGCCTGGCGAGCCGGCGTCGGTACCGCTGGACGCTCGGCCGGATCAGCGACTACTGGGACGAGGTGTTCACCCCGGACGGGTTCGAGGGGCATGCGGCGCTGGACGACCAGTCCGCGTTCATCGCCAGCCTCGGCGGCAACCGGTCGGCCCGGATGCGCGACGTGCTCGGCACCATCCAGGCCGACCAGGACGCCATCATCCGGGCCGGATCGCGCGGCGCTCTCGTCGTCGACGGCGGTCCGGGCACGGGCAAGACCGTCGTGGCCCTGCACCGCACCGCGTACCTGCTCTACTCCGACCCCCGCCTCGGGCACCGGCGCGGCGGGGTGCTGTTCGTCGGGCCGCACGAGCCCTACCTGGCGTACGTCGCCGACGTTCTGCCCAGCCTCGGCGAGGAGGACGTGCAGACCTGCACCCTGCGCGACCTCGTCCCCCAGGGTGCCGCGGCGACGGTCGAGGCCGACCCGGACGTGGCCCGCCTGAAGTCCTCGGCGGATCTGGTCCGGGCGATCGAGGCGGCCGTGCGGTTCTACGAGGAGCCGCCGACCACGGCGATGACGGTCACGGCCGGCGACGCCGACGTGCGGTTGAGCGCGGACGACTGGGCCCAGGCGTTCGAGGCGCCCGGACCCGGCACCCCGCACAACGAGGCGCGGGACGAGATCTGGCAGGAGCTGCTGGCGATCCTGCTCGGGAGGTACGACGGCGACGAGTCGGACGACCTGGTACGCGGGTCGCTGCTGCGCAACCGGGATCTGCGCACGGCGTTCAACCGCGCCTGGCCGCTGCTCGAAGTGACCGACATCGTCGCCGACCTGTGGTCGGTGCCCGCCTATCTGCGCCGGTGCGCCCCCTGGCTCGGCCCCGAGGACATCCGCCGGCTCCAACGCGTCGACGCCCGCGCCTGGACGGTGTCCGACCTGCCGCTGCTGGACGCGGCACGGCAGCGGCTCGGCGACCCGGAGGCGTCCCGGCGTACGCGCCGTCACGAGGCCACCATCGCCGCCGAACGCGCGCGCATGGCGACGGTCGTCGACGAGCTGATCGCGGCCCACGCCTACGACGACGGCGAGGGTGTGCTGTCGAGCCTGCGCCAACTGGACCTGCAGGACGCGCTGGTCGACGAGGCCGTACTCCCCAGCGCCGACGCGGATCTGCTGGCCGGCCCGTTCGCGCACATCGTCGTGGACGAGGCGCAGGAGCTGACCGACGCGCAGTGGCAGATGCTGCTGTCGCGCTGCCCGGCGCGCAGCTTCACCATCGTCGGGGACCGCGCCCAGGCCCGGCACGGGTTCACGGAGTCGTGGCCGGAACGACTGAGGCGCATCGGCCTCGACCGGGTCACCCTGACCTCGCTGAGCATCAACTACCGGACGCCACGGGAGGTCATGGAGCAGGCCGAGCCGGTCATCCGGGCCGTGCTCCCGGACGCGAACGTGCCGACCTCGATCCGCGGCAACGGGATTCCGGTGATCCACGGGTCGGTGCGCGAGCTGGACGCGATCGTCGACGGCTGGCTCGCGGAGCACGCCGACGGGATCGCCTGCGTCATCGGCGAGCCCACCTTCCGGCCGGCGACGAATCGCGTCCGGTCGCTGAGCCCGGAACTGTCCAAGGGGCTGGAGTTCGACCTGGTCGTCCTCGTCGACCCGGAGACGTTCGGCGAGGGCATCCAGGGTGCGGTCGACCGGTACGTCGCGATGACCCGCGCGACCCAGCGACTCGTCGTCCTCACCGGGTCCTGACCTCATAGGCTGCCGGGCGTGTCAAAGAACGTGCGGGAGGCGGCGGCGCACAACAACGCGCGATGGTGCGACGCCGTGTGCGCCAGCCACGGGCTGGCCGGCCGGATCGACGCCGAGGCGTGGTCGGTGCCCCGCCGCTCCCCACCCTGGTATCCGGACGCGGTCACCCTGCGCCCCGGCGTCGACCCCGAGGCGCTGCTGGCGCGGATCGACGTCGGGCCCGGCGCGTCGGTGAAGGACAGCTTCGCCGACCTCGACCTCTCGGCGTACGGGTTCCGGGTGCTCTTCGACGCGCAGTGGATCCACCGCCCGTCGACCGACCCGCCGGTCGGCCCGCCGCTCACGCCGGTCACCACCGGGCAAGGGCTGGCGGCCTGGGCGAGCGCGCACGGCGGCGGGGAACTGTTCCGCCCGGCGCTGCTGGCCGACCCGCGCATCCCGGTGCTGGCCCGCCACGACGAGCGGGGCGCTGTCGTCGGCGGGGCGGTGGTCAGCGGCGACGACCCGGCCGGCGTCTCCAACCTGTTCACCCACAGCGACGACCCGGACGAGATCTGGCGGGCGATTCCCGCCACCCTGCCCGGCGTACCCCTGGTCGGCTACGAGACCACCCCCGACCTACCACCCGCCCGCCGAGCCGGCTTCCTCCCTGCGGGCCCCCTCCGGGTCTGGCTCCGGTGATCATGAAGTTATCGGCGCGACACGCCGGCATCGATGGCAATAACTTCATGATCACCGGGGGCAGGGGTCAGGGGAGGCGGTTGAGGTCCTCGGGGGTCAGGCGTAGCGCGGCGGCGGCGATGTTCTCCCGCAGGTGGGCCGGGTCGCCGGTGCCGGGGATCGCGAGGACGTGCGGGCCCTGGTGCAGCGTCCAGGCCAGGCGTACCTGCTGGGGGGTGACGCCGTGGGCCCGGGCGACCGCCTCGACGGCCCCGCCCGGCGCGGCGCTCGCACCCGCCTCCCGACCGGTGCCGGCCAGCGCGAAGAAGGGCACGTAGGCGATGCCCCGCTCGCCGCAGGCGCGGACGAAGGCGTCCTGCTCCCGGTACGCGTCCAGGCCGTAGTTGTTCTGCACGCAGACCACGGGCGCGATGCCCGCCACCTCGTCCACCTGCTCGGGCCGGACGTTGGACAGCCCGAGATGCCGGATCAGCCCGGCAGCGCGCAGCTCGGCCAGGGCGCCGAACCGCTCGGCCAACGGCACCGCGCCCGGCCCCCGGCCGAGTCGCAGGTTCACCACGTCCAGCCGGTCGCGGCCGAGGCGTCGCAGGTTCTCCTCGACCTGGGCGCGCAGCTGCGCCGGGGTTTCCGCCTCGCTGAATCCGGTCACCGGGTCGTAGCCGAAGCCGACCTTGGTGGCGATGACCAGATCCTCGGGGTACGGGGCGAGCGCCGCCCGGATCAGCTCGGTGGCGTACCGGGCGGGGCCGGTGCCCACCCGCAGGGTTCCGCCGGGCGAGACGTAGAACGCGGCCGTGTCGATGTGGTTGACGCCCAGCTCCACGGCGCGGCGCAGCAGCGCGATCGCACGCTCGCGGTCGGGGTTCGCGGTGATCCGCATCGAGCCGAAGCCCATCCGATGCACGGTGCGGTCGCCCAGGGTCCAGCTGCCCGCCGCGGCGGCGGTGATCTCGTCGGTTGGCATCGGGCGACCGTAGCCAGCGCGGGCGCGCGACGCACTCGGCCGCGCACCCGATACCGCCACGGCCCGATCGGGGTTAGTTTTTCTGTGCTGCCGGAGCCTGCTCGTCGGCTGCTGCCGGAGCCTGCTCGTCGGCTCGCGGCGGGCGCAGCGCCGGCACCAGCGCCAGCGTCGGCAGGAGCAGCAGCGGCACCACCAGCAGCGCCCGCAGGGTGCCGACGTGGTCACCGAGCAGGCCCAACAGCGGCGGCCCGCCCAGGAAGGCCGTGTAGCCGATCACCGCGACCACGCTGACCCGCACCGCCGCGTGCGCCTCCTCGTCGGCCGCCGCGCTCATGCCGACCGGGAAGCCCAACGACGCGCCGAGGCCCCACAACGCGACGCCGACGATGGCCACCGGCCCCGAGCCGGCCAGCACGGCCAGGCCGGCGCCGGCAGCGGCGAGCAGCAGGGTGCCGCTGAGCACCGGCACCCGACCCCAGCGGTCCAGCGCGATGGTGCCCGCGGTGCGCCCGATGGTCATACCCACGACGAACACGCCGAAGACCGCCGCTCCGGCCGCCTCGCTCAGGTCCCGGCCGTCCACGAAAGCGACCGCCAGCCAGTCGTTGGCGCTGCCCTCCGCGAACGCGGCCACCAGCACGAACAGCCCGATGAGCAGGGTGCGCGGCTCCCGCCAGGCGGCGAGCTGGGCCCGGCGGCGGCCGGCCGGGCTGGTGTCCGCCGTCTGGTTGCCCGCTTCGACGCCCGGTTGGGGCAGGAACATCCGGGAGGCGAGCACGGTGCCGACGAGCACCACCACCGCCACCGCGGCGAGGTGCGCGCCGACCGGCACGTCCAGGCGGGCGGCTCCGGCGCCGAGGCCCGCGCCGGCCACCGACCCGAGACTCCAGGCCGCGTGGAAGCGGGGCATGACGGTACGCCCCAACCGCCGCTCCACCGTGGCACCCTCGACGTTCATCGCCACGTCGCAGGCGCCGGAGCCGTAGCCGAAGGCGACCAGCCCCAGCCCGACGACGACGGACGACCCGGCGACCGTCGCGCCCAGCCCGGCCACGATCAGGCCGACCGCGACCAGCACGGTGGCGATCGTCACGGTGCGGGCCGAGCCGAGGCGCTGGGCGAGTAGCCCGGAGGTCGGCATGGCGAGCAGGGCGCCCACGCTCATCGCCAGCAGCAGGAGGCCGAGGCGCCCGGCGGAGAGGTCCAGCGCCTCGCGGACGGCCGGCACCCGGGAGAACCAGCTGCCGACTGCCAGGCCGTTCAGGGTGAAGGTGACGGCGACGCCGTTGCGGGCGAGCCGGACGATCCGCGCCGGAACGGTGGTGTCCGGGGCGACGGCCGGGCTGGTGGGGGCGCTCACAGGGCTGGGTCCTCTTCCTCGGGGTGATCTCCTGGCACGATCGCACACCTGAGAGCGCTACCACCACAAGCGGGTTGGCCCCTTACCGGAGACGCGCAGGCCGGGGGATGATTCCTGGCAGGCGTACGCCCGCCCCGGGCGGGCGCCGGGGGGAGGGCACGATGACGGCAGCGGCACACCGGCCAGCCACTCTGGAGGACGTCGCCCGGGCCGCCGGGGTGTCCCGGTCCACGGCCTCGCGGGTGATCGCCGGGACGGGGTTCGCCTCACCGGCCGCTCGGGAGCGCGTGGTGACGGCCGCCGACCAGTTGGGTTACGTGCCCAACCCGGCCGCCCGCGCGCTGGTGCGCGGCGGCGGCGTACGGCTGGTGGTGGCCGTCGCGGGGACCAGCGCGGCGGTGTTGGACGACCCGTACGTCCACCGGGTGGTCGGCTCGGCCGCCCGGGTGTGCGCGCCGGCCGGCGTCGGGGTGGCGCTGCACTGGCTGCCGCTAGGCGACCCACGCGGCCTGGACCGGCTCGCCGCCGACCGCAGCGTGTGCGGCGTCGTGCTGGTCAACACCACCGACGCCCTGCTGGACGCCGTACCCCGCTCGCTGCACGGCCGGGTCGCCTCGATCGGCATCGGCTCGGCCGTGGTGCCGTCGTTCGACGTCGACAACACCGCAGGCGCCGGCGCGGTGCTGCGCCACCTGTACGCGACGGGCCGCCGCCGGATCGCCATGGTGACCGGTCCGGCGTGGCTGCCGTGCTCGCAGCGCCCCGTGCAGGCGTACCGCCACCTGATGCGCCAGGCCGGCCTACCCGAGCGGGTGGTCGACGGGGACTTCACGGCGGCGCGTGGCCGGGCGGCGGCCGGCGAGGCTCTGCGCCGCTGGCCGGACGTCGACGCGATCTACGCGATCAGCGACGAGACCGCGCTCGGGGTCATCGCTGCGCTCCGCGAGGGCGGTGTGCGGGTGCCCGGTGACGTCGCGGTGGCCGGCTTCGACGACATCCCGCTGGCCGGTATGACCGCGCCGGCGTTGACCACCGCGAGCCACCCCGTGGGCCGGATCGCCACCGCGGCGGCCACCGCCGTGCTGGCCGGCCGCCCGGCCGCGCCGGTGACGCTCTTCCCGTCCGCCCTGGTGCCCCGCGACAGCGCCTGAGCTGGCCGCCGGTTAACCGGCGGCCGGTCGGGTAACCGCCTCGCACCTTTCGCCGACCGCGAGGAGTGGTGGCCCGTGTCCGACTCCGCGCCGCCGACCGGAGCGTCCGCGCAGGGTCCCCGGCACGGCCGGTTGACCACCCGCCCGCACCCGCCGGTGGTGTCGGGTCCCACCGGCCTCGTGCCGCTGCCCGGCGGCGACGGCGGCCGGCCGGCGATGGCGTACGTGCCGGAGCCGGCGGC
>NZ_JBEXHY010000136.1:0-12638 GCF_040608295.1 Micromonospora sp. NPDC005197
CCGCCGGCAGCGGCCCCGCCGGCAGCGGCCCCGCCGGCAGCGGCCCCGCCGGCAGCGGCCCCGCCGGCGGCAGCGCCGGGTACCGGCTGCTGGTCACCGACCGCGTCGTGCCGCTCGACGAGCGGACCGCCGTGCTGCGGCCGCCGTCGCTGGTCGCCGGCGTCGGCGCGAGTCGGGGCGTACCCGCCGCCGAGGTGGCGGAGCTGCTGCACCGGGTGCTGGCCGAGGCCGGCCTCGACCCGGCCAGCCTGCGCTGCCTGGCCACCGCCGACATCAAGGCCGACGAGGCGGGCATCCGCAGCACCGCCGACGCGCTCGGCGTACCCCTGGTGACCTGGCCGGCGACGCGGCTGGCAACTGTCGACGTGCCGCATCCCAGCGAGGTGGTCCGCGCCGCGGTCGGCACGCCGAGCGTCGCGGAGGCCGCGGCGCTGCTCGGACCGGACGGCCGGTCCGACGACGCGACGCTGCTGGTCGGCAAGACCGCGACGGCGATGGCGACCGTCGCGGTGGCCCGGCACGCGCCGCGCGGCCGGCTCGCCGTCGTCGGCCTCGGGCCGGGCGCCGCCGACCTGCGGACCCCCCGCGCGGTGGCGGAGTTGCGTCGCGCGGCGGTGGTGGTCGGCCTGGACCAGTACCTCGACCAGGTGCGGGACGTGCTGCGGCCGGGCACCCGGGTGCTGTCCAGCGGGCTTGGCGCGGAGGAGGCGCGGGCCCGCGCGGCCGTCGCCGAGGCCGCCGCCGGCCGGGCGGTCGCGCTGATCGGCTCCGGCGACGCCGGGGTGTACGCGATGGCGAGCCCCGCCCTGGAGTACGCCGACGAGCGGATCGACGTGGTGGGCGTGCCCGGGGTGACCGCCGCCCTCGCCGCCGGGGCGCTGCTCGGCGCGCCGCTCGGCCACGACCACGCCTACGTGAGCCTGTCCGACCTGCACACCCCGTGGGAGGTCATCGAGCGGCGGGTGACCGCCGCCGCCGAGGGTGACTTCGTGACGCTGTTCTACAACCCGCGCAGCCGGGCGCGCGACTGGCAGCTCGGCAAGGCGCTCGGCATCCTCGCCGCGCACCGGCCACCGGACACCCCGGTCGGCGTGGTGCGCAACGCCAGCCGCCCCGGCGAGCGGGTGCACCTGGCGACGCTGGCCACGCTCGACCCGGCCATCGTCGACATGTACAGCCTCGTCGTGGTCGGCAACAGCGACACCCGGTTGGTCGCCGGCCGGATGGTCACGCCCCGGGGGTACCGGTGGCGATCGTGACCATCGGCGCCTGCCAGGGCTGCGGCGCCTGCCTGCTGACCTGCCCCACGCACGCGATCCGGCCGGTCGTCGGCGGCCTGACGGTACGCGCCGACCGCTGCACCGGCTGCCTGGAGTGCCTGGAGATCTGCCCGGTCGACGCGATCCGCGTCGGCCAGCCCGACCCCTGCGAAGGAGCCCGATGAGCCGGGTGGTGCATCCGATCGAGGTCGAGTCGTACCGCATCCTGCGCGAGCGGGTCGACCTGTCGCACCTGCCGCCGCTGAGCCGAGCGGTGACCGAACGGGTGGTACACGCCAGCGCCGACCTCGCGTACGTCGACGACCTGGTCTGCGACGAGGCCGCCCTGGAAGCGGGGCTGGCGGCGCTGCGCGCCGGTGCGCCAGTGGTCACCGACGTGGCGATGGTCGCCGCCGGCATCACCCGCGCCGGCCTGGAGCTGGTCTGCCCGGTCGCCGAGCCGGCCGCCGCCGAGCTGGGCCGCGCGGCCGGCATCACCCGCTCGGCGGCCGCCGTGCGGATCGCGCTGGACCGGGTCGGCCCCGGCGCGGTGTGGGTGGTCGGCTGCGCGCCCACCGCGCTCGTCGAACTGCTCACCCTGGACGCCACGCCCGCGCTGGTCGTCGGCCTGCCGGTCGGCTTCGTGGGCGCCGCCGAGTCGAAGGCGGCGCTGCGGGCCAGCGGCCTGCCCGGGGTGTCCAACGTGGGCGAGAAGGGTGGCTCGGCGGTCGCCGCCGCCGCCCTCAACGCCCTGCTCTACACCGAGGAGAGGTCATGACCGGTCTGGTCATCGTCGGGCACGGCACGCGCAGCGCTGCCGGGGTCGACCAGTTCGCCGCGCTCGTCGAGCGGGTCCGCCGTCGCGGTGACGTCGCGGACGTCGAGGGCGGCTTCATCGAGCTGTCCCGCCCGCCGCTGACCGACGCGGTCGGCGCGCTCGTCACGCGCGGGCACCGGGCCCTCGTCGCGTTGCCGCTGGTGCTCACCGGCGCCGGGCACGGCAAGGGCGACATCCCCGCCGCGATGGCCCGTGAGCAGGAGCGGCACCCCGGGCTGACGTACCGCTACGGACGTCCGCTCGGCCCCCACCCGCTGCTGCACACGGCCCTCGAAGAGCGCATCGACGCCGCGTTGGCGGGTGCCGACCGGGCCGGCACGTGGGTGGCGTTGATCGGGCGGGGGTCCACCGACCCGGACGCCAACGCCGAGGTGGCCAAGGTCGCCCGGCTGCTCTGGGAGGGACGCGGCTACGCGGGTGTCGAGCCGGGCTTCATCTCGCTGGCGCAGCCGTCGGTGCCGGAGGTGCTGGACCGGTTGCGCCGGCTCGGCGCGCGGCGGATCGTCGTGGCGCCGTACTTCCTGTTCGCCGGGGTGCTGCCCGACCGGATCGTCGCCCAGTCGGCGGAGTTCGCCGCCGCGCACCCCGACCTGGACGTCCGGGTCGCCGAGGTGATCGGCGACTGTGACGCCCTCGCGGATCTGGTGCTCGAACGCCACGCCGAGGCGCTGGGCGGGGACATTCGGATGAACTGCGACACCTGCGCGTACCGCGTGTTGATGCCCGGCTTCGCGGACAAGGTGGGTCGCCCGCAACGCCCGCACGACCACCCCGACGACCCGGTCGGCCATCACCATCACCACCACGGGCACGACCACCATGATCACGGCTCGGTCGCCGTGGTCGGCGGCGGGCCGGGGCCCGACGACCTGATCACGGTACGCGGCAGGGCGCTGCTCGACGCCGCGGACGTCGTGGTGGTCGACCGGCTCGCCCCGCAGGGGCTGCTCGCCGGGCTGCGCCCCGACGTGCTGGTCATCGACGCCGCGAAGGTGCCCCGTGGCCCGTCGATGGCCCAGGACGCGATCAACGCGGCCCTGGTGTCGCACGCCAAGGCCGGTCGCCGGGTGGTGCGGCTCAAGGGCGGCGACCCGTACGTCTTCGGACGCGGCCACGAGGAGGTGCAGGCCTGCGCGGCGGCCGGCGTACCGGTGACGGTGGTCCCGGGGGTCAGCAGTGCCCTCGCCGCGCCGGCCCTCGCCGGCGTGCCGGTCACGCACCGGGGTGTGGCGCACGAGGTCACCGTGGTCTCCGGGCATCTGCCGCCCGGGCACCCCGACTCGCTTGTCGACTGGGCGGCGCTGGCCCGCGCCCGGGGCACCGTCGTGCTGCTGATGGCCGTGGACACCATCGCGAAGATCGCGGCCGTGCTGGTCGAGCACGGTCGGGCTCCGGAGACCCCGGTGCTGGCCGTGCAGGACGCCGGTCTGCCCGGCCAGCGGTCCGTGCCGGCCCGACTGGACGAGATCGGCGCGGTCGCCGCCCGCGAGGGCATCGGCCCGCCGGCCGTCTTCGTGCTCGGCCCGGTGGTCGCTCTCGCGGCCACCGGGCCGAGCGCCTGACGGCTACTCGCTGCGGGCGGTCTCCGGCCCGGTGATGCGTTGCAGCAGCGGCAACGTGGAGGCGATGACGCCGAGGCAGGCGACCAGCCCGACGACGACGATCACGTAGAAGCGCGGCCCCGGCGCGACCAGCGTGTAGTCCATCTGTGCCCGCAGGAACAGATGCGCGGCGAGCAGGCCCATCCCGATGGCGAGCGCGGCGACGGCGAGCATCGGTACGGCGCTCTCCAGCGCCACCACCCGTCGCAGGACCCGCACCGGAGCGCCGCTGAGGCGCAGCAGGCTGAACGGACGGCGGCGTTCGGTCAGGCCGCCGATGACGCTCACCGCGAGGCTGCACCCGCCGAGCGCGAGGCTGGCGATGATGATGACGTTGGCCAGTTGTTCCCAGCCGCGCAGCGTGTCGGCGAAGTCCGACTCGAAGTCGCCGGGCACGTTCGGCCCCACCCAGAAGGTCGGGAAGGCGACCTCCAGCACGGTGCGGACGCGCTCGATGGTTGCGGCGGAGCCGTCCGTGCCGACGCTTATCGATCCGACCGGTAGCCGGTGGAGGTCGTCGAGGGTGAGAGACGCGGCGGGCCAGACCGTCGCGGGTGACGCCGACTCCCGCCAGCGGCTGAGGCCTATCGGCACCTCGATGACGCTCGCGCCCTCGGCGCACCGGCCGTACGCGCTCGGGAGGTCGGCGCACGCCAACAATCCGCCCTCGCCACCGCTGATCATGTCCGGGTCTTCCCGGATGGCGGTCGCGGACCGCACGCCGCTGATCGCCCGCAACTCGGCGAAGAGCGTGTCCGGCACCGACGTCGCCTTCTCGTCGAAGACGGTGGTGACCGTGCCGGCGTCGGTCGAGCCGACCGGGGCCGGGCCACGTTCATCGACGATCGTGGTGATCACGCCGACGGCCACGCTCGTGACGAAGAGCGCGAGCATGATGCCGCTGATCGCCCGGAAGCCGGCCTTCGGGTTGTCGGCGAGGCGTCGCGCGGCGATGAGCGTGGCCGGACGGTTGGCGTACCGGGCCATCACCCGGGCACCGACCATCGTCAACCACGGGCCGGCGAAGACCAGGCCGGCCATGATGAGCAGCAGGCCGGGCAGGAAGATCGCGGTCTGACCGTCGGACGACTCGGGCCGGTAGCCGAGCGCGAACACCAGCACGGCGACACCGAGCAGCATCGGGATCAGCCGGTACGCGCGCGGCGCGCGGGGGGTGACCCGCCGGGTCACGCCCAGCGGCGAGATCCGTACGCGGCGCAGCGAGACCTGGGCGGCCAGCGCCGCGCCGGCCGGGACGCCGAGCGCCACGAGCAGGACGTTCAGCAGGCCCAGGGACATGTCGCCGGGGAAGAACGGCATGCCGGTGAACGGGATGCCCGCGAGCGAGCCCCGGAACGCGTAGAACAGGCCGAAGCCGACGGCGGTGCCGGCGACGGCGGCGGCCGCCGCCTCCACCGCGGCGACCGTCGAGATCTGCCGGGGTGTCGCGCCGACCAGGCGCATCGCGGCGAAACGCTGCTCCCGGCGGGCGGCGCTGAGCCGGGTCGCGGTGCCGATGAAGATCAGCACCGGGAAGAGCAGCCCGCCGGCGATCACACCCAGGATGAGGTTCACCGTGGTCTCGGGGAGGGCGGGCTTGTCATCGAGGTTGGCGACCTGCCGGGAGTTGGGCAGCTTGGCGACGCTGTCCGGCGTGCCGCCCACGATGGCGAGCAGCGCGTCCGGTGAGGTCAACCCGGACGGTCCGACGGTGCCCAGGTCACGCCCCGGGTATCGGTCGGCCAGCTGATCGGCCGGCTGTGCCGCGAACAGTTCCCGCAGCGCCGGCGAGACGTAGAATTCGCCGGGGCCCGGAGTGCTCGGGATCCCGGCCGGGGTGGGCGCGGTCGGTCCGGTGGCGGCGACGTCGATCCGGAGGATCTGCTTGCTGTGGAAGAAGTCGTCCCGCGTCGACCACCACAGTGGATCGGCGGCGCCGGCGGTGGAGGCCTGGGGATAGATCGACGCGTAGCGGGTGAGCTGGGCGTCGACCGCGTTGACCCCGGCGAGGGTGGTCAGCAGCAGCCCGCTGCCGATCGTGACGGCGGCGGCGATGACGAGCAGGCGGGTGAGTGCCTCCCGGCCGCCAGCCAGGGCGAGGCGGAGCCCGAAGCGGATCATGAGGCGATCCGGTCCGGAGCGTTGACGCGCCCGTCGCGCACCATGACCTCGCGGTCGGCGTACGCGGCGATCCTGGCCTCGTGGGTCACCAGGATGACAGTGGTGCCCTGCTCGCGGGCCGCGCTGACCAGCAGGTCCATGACGTGCTCGCCGGTGAGCGAGTCGAGCGCGCCGGTCGGCTCGTCGGCGAAGAGCACCTGCGGCTCGGCGACCAGGCCGCGGGCCAGGGCGACGCGTTGCGCCTGCCCGCCGGAGAGCTCGCCCGAGCGGCGCTGCTCCAGGCCGTCCAGGCCGAGGCGCGCGAACCAGGCGTACGCCTTGGGCAACGCCTGCTTGCGGTGTACGCCACTGAGCAGCAGCGGCAGGGCGACGTTCTCCACCGCGGTCAGCTCGGGGACGAGCTGGCCGAACTGGAACACGAAGCCGAACCGGTCGCGGCGCAGGCTGCTGCGCTCGGTCTCGGCCATGGCGTGGACCCTGGCCCCGTCGAAGAGGATCTCGCCGGAGCTGGGCACGAGGATGCCGGCCAGGCAGTGCAGCAGAGTGGACTTGCCCGAGCCGCTGGGGCCCATGATGGCGAGGATCTCGCCGGCGTCCACGGCGACGCTGGCGCCGCGCAGGGCGGGTGTCTGGCCGAAGGCGAATTCCACGTCCCGTGCTTCGATCACGACGCTCATGGCCGCACCTCTTTCCGCAGGGCGTCCAGGCGGGCGCCGGTCATCTCGATCCACCGGAGGTCCGCCTCCAGGTGGTACAGGCCGTGGTCGGCGAGCAGCGCGTCGACCAGGCTGCCGGCGCGCTTGATCTCGGTCAGCTCACGCATCCGCTGCAGGTGCGCGCTGCGCTGGGTGTCGAGGTACTCGGCGGCCGGCCGGTCGAGCATCAGCGCGAGCACGACCTTGGCGAAGAGCACCGTCTGCAGGTGCGGCTCCGGGTCGACCGGCTGGGTCAGCCACTGCTCGACCTCGGTCGCGCCGACGTCGGTGATGACGTAGCGCTTGCGGTCGGGGCCCGAGCCGGGCGCGACGTCGCTGATCACCACCTTGCCGTCGCGGGCCAGGCGGCTGAGGGTGGAGTAGACCTGGCCGAACGGCAGTGGCTTGCCCCGACCGAAGAACGCGTCGTAGTCGCGCTTCAGGTCGTAGCCGTGGCTGGGCTCCCGTTCGAGGAGGCCGAGAAGGGTCAGAGGCACGCTCATGCCAGGAGACTACCCCGAGGGTATACCTCGCGTATATACCCTCGGGGTGTTCTCGGTTGGCCCCTTGCTCAGGGCATGGCGTGCGGAGGTCAGCCCAGCAGGGCGCGGGCCAGGGCGTAGCCGGTGGTGGCCGCGGCGAGCCCGGCCGCGACGCTGCCGAGCACGTTGGCCAGCGCGAGCAGCCGATGACCACCCTTGGTCAGCCGCAACGTCTCGTAGCTGAAGGTGGAGTAGGTGGTCAGGGCGCCGCAGAACCCGGTGCCGAGCAGCGCGCTGACCGCGGGGTCGACCGGCCACCCGACCAGGACGCCGAGCAGCAGCGACCCGACCACGTTGACGCTGAACGTGCCCCAGGGGAACGCCGAGGCGTGGCGGGACTGCACGGCCCGGTCGGTGAGGTAGCGCAGCGGCGCGCCGACGGCCGCCCCCAGGGCGATGAGCAGCACGGTCATCGGGCGACCCGGCGTCGCAGCAGTCCGGTGGCGGCGGCGTCGCCCAACCCGACCGCGACGAGCGCCCCGAGCACCGTCGCGGCCAGGTACGCCAGCGCGACGCCCGGTGCGCCCGCCACGAGGGCCTGCTGGACGTCGACCGCGTAGGTGGAGAACGTGGTGAACCCGCCGAGCACCCCGACCCCGAGGAACGGGCGGGCCAGCGGGTGCCCACCGCCGAGGTGCCCGAGCACCGCCATCAGCACACCGATCAGCAGGCAGCCGGACACGTTGACGCCGAACGTCGCCCACCCGAAGGCGGTCGGCGCGTGCGGGGCGACGTGTTGCAGACCGGCCCGGGCCAGCGCGCCGAGCGCCCCGCCGGCCGCGATCACGGCGAGAATCGTCGCGGGGTGCGCGGTCAGCTCGCGGCGGTCGGCGGGGACCCGCAGGTCGACGTCGGGGTCGGTACGCGGCTCGAACGGCTCTGGCACGGCTCCTCAGCGTAGTGCCGGCGCCAGCCGGCGTTGACGCACCGCCGGCTGGGCCGCCTCAACGCACTGCCGGGGCCAGCGGCCTCAACCCGCTGCCGGCGCCAGCCGGCGTCAACGCGCTGCCGGCGCGCGGTGGCGTCAACGCGCTGCCGTTGTCAGCGAACTGCCGCGACGGCGGCGTCCGGGCCGCCTCGCCAGACCGTGCCGACCTCGCTGAAGCCGGCCGCGGTCAGCGCGGCCAGGTGCCAGGAAACCGGTGGGTTCCACTCGGGGCTGTGCCCGGTCGGGTAGATGGCGTGTCGTTGGGCGACCAGCGGGGCGAGCGCCGGGTCGGCGCCGGCCCGCTCCCACCAGTTGGACCAGGACAGCATCGAGCCGGCGGCGTACCGGGCGTTGCGCCGGTCCCGGGCCCGATCCATCAGCCGCTTGGTCAGCTCCGGCAGGGTGTCGTCCGGCATGTGGTCGGCGTTGACGAAGACGCCGCCCGGTCGCAGCACGTCGCGCAGCTCGGCGTAGAGCTGCCCGAGTCGGTCGGCCGGCAGCCAGTGCAGGGCGGTGGCGGTGAGCACGGCGTCGTACTCCTGGTGCGGGAGCGTGGAGCGCCACTCGGCGGCGCCGAGGTCGGCGGTGATGATGGTGGCGCGGTCGGCCAGCGAGGCGCTGGCGATGGCGAGCAGCGCCGGGTCGAGGTCGACCAGGGTCGCCTCGGCGGCGGGGAAGCGAGCGAGGGTCCGCAGCGAGATGGTGCCGGTGCCGCCGGCCAGGTCGAGCACCCGCGGCGGCCGGCCGTCGAGGACCGCTTCGACGGTGTCGAGCATGGCGGTGAACCGGTGTTCCCGGTCCGGGAGGTAGGCCTCCTGCTGGCGGTCCCAGCTCTCCTGCCAGGCCCAGGGATCCGCGATGTAAGGACTCATAGCGATCAGGCTAGTTACGGGCCCAGGGCGTTGTCCAGACCTTGTTGCACATCTTTTGCAATTGCGGGAAGATGGCAGGGCGATGATCAGAGCGACGCCGGGCCGGGCAGCTGCCCGGCCCGGCGTTGTCCTCCCGGCGGGGTCAGACCGTCGTGTCCACCAGGCTCGCGTCGGCCCGGGTCGGCTCGTTACGACGGGCCAGCCGCAGCGCCCCGAGGAGCACGCCCAGGCCGGCCAGGGTGAGCGCGGCGCCGGCCCAGATCGGCGAGGTGTAGCCGAGTCCGGCGGCGATGGTCACCCCGCCGATCCAGGCGCCCAACGCGTTGCCGAGGTTGAACGCGGCGATGTTCGCCCCGGACGCCAGGGTCGGCGCCTGGTGGGCGTAGCGCATGATCCGCATCTGCAGCGGCGGCACGGTGGCGAAGCCGAACCCACCCATCAGCACCAGCGCGACGATGGTCAGCACCGGGTTGGTGGCGGTCAGCGCGAAGCCGACGAGCACCACGGTGAGCACCGCCAGGACGGTGACCAGGGTGCGTGACAGTGACCTGTCCGCCGCCCGGCCGCCGAGCAGGTTGCCCGCGAAGAGCCCCACTCCGAAGAGGACGAGCAGCCACGGCACGGTGCTGGTGGCGAAGCCGCTGACCTCGGTGAGCGTGTAGGCGATGTAGGTGAACGCGCCGAACATCCCGCCGAAGCCCAGGACGGTGATCACCAGGGAGAGCCAGACCTGGGGGTGGGTGAAGGCCCGCAACTCGCCGCGCAGCCCGCCCGCCGGGCGGTCGGCGTCCGCGGTGTCGCCGGTGGGAATGAGCAGGGCCAGCCCGATCAGGGCGACCACCCCGATGGCGGTGATCGCCCAGAACGTCGACCGCCAGCCGAAGTGCTGCCCGAGGAAGGTGCCGAAGGGCACGCCGAGCACGTTCGCGATGGTCAGGCCGGCGAACATCATGGCGATGGCGCCCGCCCGGCGGGCCGGTGCGACCAGGCCGGCGGCGACCACCGCGCCGATGCCGAAGAACGCGCCGTGGCAGAGCGCGGCGACGATCCGACCGGCCATCATCACGGCGTAGTCGCCGGCGACGGCGGAGAGCAGGTTGCCGATGATGAAGAGCACCATCAGGCCGAGCAGCACCGGTTTGCGGGGCAGTCGGGTGACCGCCGCGGTGAGGGCGACCCCGCCGACGGCCACGCTGAGCGCGTAGCCGGAGATCAACCAGCCGGCCACCGGCTCGGTGACCGCGAAGTCCGCGGCCACCTCGGGCAGCAGCCCCATGATCACGAACTCGGTGAGTCCGATGCCGAAGGCGCCGATGGCCAGCGCGATCAGGCCGGGCGGCAGGGACTTGTGGCGTACGGACATGTTCTTCCCATCAAGAGGGGAACAGATATGCGGCGCGTGCAACTACACGCGCCGGCAAAGAAATACTTGCACGCGCTTGATATCGGCGCAAGCGTGGTAGCCTGGGGCCCGTTCAGATCACACCGAGGAGGCCGCCATGGGCATCGCCGACGACGCGGTCGAGATCCGCGCGCAGGGCTGGCGCACCCTCGCCGCCCTGCACGGGCTGATCGAGACGTCCCTGGAGCGGGCCCTACAGGCCGGCCACGGCCTGTCCGTCGTCGAATACACGGTGCTCGACGCGCTGTCCCGCCAGGACGGCTGGCACATGCGGATGAGCCAGCTCGCCCGCGCCGCCGCGCTCTCCGGTAGCGCCACCACCCGGCTGGTCACCCGCCTGGAGCAGCGGGGGCTGCTCACCCGGATCCTCTGCGCCGACGACCGGCGCGGCATCTACACCGAGCTGACCCCGGCCGGCTCCGAGCTGCTCGCCCAGACCCGACCGACCCACGACCGGGTGCTCACCGACGCGCTCGCCGAGGCGGAGGCCACCCCCGAGCTGGCGCCACTGGTCGACGCCCTGCACCGGCTGCCAGCCGCCCGCTGACCGCCCCGCCGGCCCGGGCGACGGCGGGCGTACGGTACCCGCAGCCCGCACCGGGACCGTCGCGCAAGGAGGCAGGCGATGCAGGACCGCACCCCTCGTCCCGAAGAGCTGGAGCCGATCGAGCGCGCCGACATCGACGAGCTGCGCTCCCTGCAACGCGAACGGCTGCGCTGGTCGTTGCGGCACGCGTACGACCACGTGCCGCACTACCGCCGGGCGTTCGACGCCGCCGGCGTGCACCCCGACGACTGCCGCGACCTCGCCGACCTGGCCCGCTTCCCGTTCACCGGCAAGGCGGAGCTGCGTGACAACTACCCGTTCGGCATGTTCGCCGTACCCCGGGAGCGGGTCGCCCGACTGCACGCCTCCTCCGGCACCACCGGTCGACCCACAGTGGTCGGCTACACCCGCGACGACCTGCGGACCTGGGCCCGGCTGATGGCCCGGTCCATCCGCGCCTCCGGCGGCCGTCCCGGCGACCGCGTGCACGTCGCGTACGGCTACGGGCTCTTCACCGGCGGTCTGGGCGCCCATTACGGGGCCGAGGAACTCGGCTGCACGGTCATCCCGGTCTCCGGCGGCATGACCGAACGGCAGGTGCTGCTGATCCGCGACTTCGAACCCGAGGTCATCATGGTCACGCCCAGCTACATGCTCGCCATCGTCGACGAGATGCAGCGCCAGGGCGTCGACCCCCGCACCACCTCGCTGCGGGTCGGCATCTTCGGCGCGGAGCCGTGGACCGAGGACATGCGCCGCGAGATGGAACAGCGGTTGGACATCCACGCGGTCGACATCTACGGGCTCTCCGAGGTGATGGGCCCCGGCGTGGCCACCGAGTGCGTCGAGACCAAGGACGGGCTGCACCTCTGGGAGGACCACTTCTACCCGGAGATCATCGACCCGGTCACCGGGGTAGTGCTGCCCGACGGTGAGCGGGGCGAGCTGGTGCTGACCTCGCTGACCAAGGAGGCGATGCCGGTGGTGCGCTACCGCACCCGGGACCTCACCCGGCTGCTCCCCGGCACCGCGCGGCCGATGCGCCGGATCGAGAAGATCACCGGCCGGACGGACGACATGATGATCGTTCGCGGGGTGAACGTCTTCCCCACGCAGATCGAGGAGCTGATCCTGCGCACGCCGCAGCTGTCGCCGCACTTCCAGTGCGTCCTCGACCGGCGCGGCCGGCTGGACACCCTGACCGTACGGGTGGAGCGGCGCGTCGGGGTGGCCGTGGACGCCGCCGAGCGGGCCGGCGCGGCGCTGGTCGAGCTGGTGAAGAACACCATCGGGGTGAGCGTCGCGGTGGCGGTGCTCGCCCCGGACTCGGTGGAACGGTCGATGGGCAAGATGCGCCGCATCGTCGACCAGCGCGACGGCGACTGACGGCGCGGCGGCGCGGGGTCAACGGGGCACCGCGCCCGGCGGTGTCGACATAGGATCCGCGAGATGCGCGTGCTGGTGGTCTCCGCCCCGCTCGTCGGGCACGTCTTTCCCCTGGTGCCGCTGGCCGTCGCGCTGCGCGACGCCGGCCACGACGTGCTGGTGGCCACCGGCGGTGGGGCGATGGCCGCCGCCGGCGCAGGTCTGGCCGTGCACGACGTCGCGCCCGGCTTCGACTTCGGCCGGATCGCGCTGCGGGTCCTTCCCCGCCATCCGCTGATCGCGCGCGCCGAACTGGCCGGCACCGCCGGCACCCGGGGCGCCGGGCTGCTCTTCGGCGCCCTCAACGACCAGCTCACCGACCCGGTCGTCACGCTGGCCACCGGGTGGCGACCGGATCTGGTGGTGTATCTTTCCACGATCGGCTGACGGGCTTGACCCGTTTCGAGG